>JAFGQR010000130.1 GCA_016935555.1 Verrucomicrobiota bacterium | reverse complement strand
GCTCAACGCTCAACGCTCAACGCTCAACGCTCAACGCTCAACGCTCAACGCTCAACGCTCAACGCTCAACGCCCAACGCCCAACGCCGAAGGGCGGAGATGGGGAGGAGGAACACCGCACGGCATGCGTCACGAACAACGAGGACGCCGCGCGCCCTCCTCCCTCTCCCCCCGGGAGAGGGGGGCCTCAGGGGCGGGGCGGTTCTATGCGTTCTCTGCGTTCTTTGAGTTTTTGAATGGGGTCACGTCTGTGAGTTTTTGAATGGGGTCACGTCTGGACAATAGACATTGTTGTTGGGACCACTCTTTGTCCATTGTCCAGACGTGACCCCTTTGCAGTCCATGACCCCTTTGCAGTCCAAGGGTCAATCTTCAATTCTCAATTTCCAATTCCCGCCGGCTCGCCGTACAGCGTGAAGGAGCCGGCCCGGGTGATGTTCAGGGTCACGAGCCGGCCGCACAGGGTGGGGGCGCCTTCGAACAGCGCGATCTTGTTGCTGCGCGTGCGGCCCGTGAGGCGGGCGGGATTCTTCCGGCTGGGGCCTTCGACGAGGATTTCGAACTGGCGCCCGATGCAATCGCGGTAGCGTTGTCCGCCCACGTCGCTGATCAGCTCGAGGAGACGCCGGTGGCGTTGTTCGCGCACTTCGAGGGGCACGGGGTCGGCGAAGGCGGCGGCGGGGGTGCCCTGGCGCGGGGAGTATTTGAAGATGAAGGCCTGGTCGAACCGGACCTCGCGCACAAGAGCCAGGGTGTCCGCAAAGTCCGCCTCAGTTTCGCCGGGGAACCCCACGATGAAATCCGTGCACAGCCCGATGCCGGGTTGGACCTGGCGCAGCTTGCGGACGAGGTCGAGGAACCGGTCGCGGGTGTAGCCGCGATGCATGAGGCGGAGGATGCGGTTGCTGCCGCTTTGGGCGGGGATATGGGCGCTTTCGGCCAGCTTGGGGAGACGCGCGTAGGCTTCGACGAGGTCGTCGCCGTAGCCCCGGGGATGCGGCGAGGTGAACCGGATCCGCTCCAGACCCTCGACGGCGTGGATGGCGTCGAGCAGCTGCACGAAGGGCGATTTGCCCTCGCGGACGGGGATGTCGCCGTGGCCGTAACGGGTGACGATTTGTCCGAGGAGGGTGATTTCCTTCACGCCCCGGGCAGCCAGCTCCCGGCACTCGGCGACGATGTCCGGGATGGCGCGGCTGCGTTCGGGGCCGCGGGTGTCGGGCACGATGCAGAAGGTGCATCGGTGGTTGCAGCCTTGCATGATGCTGACCAGGGCCGTCACCGGCGCCGTCTCCGGGCCGGCGGGCAGATGTTCGCGGAGGGCGTCCTGGCTGCCGGGTTCCGGATCAGTGTCCACCACCTGCCGGCGCCGTCCGCTCAGGAGGTCATCCAGGTACTCCGCAGTCCGGTGGAACTTCTGGGTGCCGAGGACGAGGTCCACGTCGGGGATCTGGTCGATCAGGCTGCGGCCCCGGCTTTGGGCCATGCACCCCAGGAAGCCCAGGACCATCTTCGGCCGATGCCGGCGCGCCTCTGCGACGAGGCTGGCCATTTTCCCGAGAGCCTTCTGTTCGGCGAGGTCGCGGACGCTGCAGGTATTGAGGAGGACGACATCGGCGGCGGCTTCGGAAGGGGCGAGGGTGTAGCCGCGGGCGAGCAACTGGGCTGCGACGGCCTCACTGTCGCGATGGTTCATTTGGCATCCGTAGGTCTTGATATGGACACTCGGCATGGTGTCTGGGGTCACTTTCCGATGCAGAACTGGCTGAAGATGGCGTCGAGGAGGTCGTCGGTGGTGGTCTGGCCGACGACTTCGCCGGCGGCCTGAACGGCGAGGCGCAGATCGAGGGCGACCAGTTCGGGCGTGTGGCCGGCGCCGAGGGCCGCCTGCGTGCGGGCGACGGCGTCGCGGGCGCGCCTCAGGGCGTCTTCGTGTCGCGCGTTGATGGCCACCTGCAACATTTCGGCGGTGATGGCTCCGGACCAGATGGTTTCCTGGATGGCGGATTTCAGGGCGTCGATGCCTGTGCCGGTGAGGCAGCTGACGTCGGCCACGGGGGAGGCGATCCCGGCGGGCAGTTGGAGTCGGCACCCCAGGTCGATCTTGTTGCGCACCACAATGCGGCGCCGGGCATCGAACTCCCGCAGCCATCGCGCGTCGGCAGGCCCCAGGGGCGCGGACGCGTCCAAGACGTGCAGGATCAAGTCCGCCCGGGCCAGGATTTCGCGGCTGCGGCGCATGCCCTCGACTTCGAGGACATCGCCGGCGTCGCGCAGGCCGGCGGTGTCCACGAGCCGGACCGGCAGGCCGCGGATATTGGCGGTTTCCTCGATGGTATCGCGGGTGGTGCCTGGGATGATGGAGACGATGGCGCGTTCGTGGCCGAGCAGCTGGTTGAGGAGGCTGGACTTGCCGACGTTGGGCTGGCCGGCGATGGCGGCGCGGACGCCCTGGCGCAGCACCTGGCCTTCGCCGGCGGTGCGCAGCAGGTCGTCCATGAACACCGCGGCGCGCTCGAGCCGGCCTGCCAGCTGCGCCTGCGTGTCCGGGGCGATGTCCTCGTCGGGGAAATCAATGTGCGCCTCCACATGGGCCAGGGCCCGGAGCAGGTCGTCACGAAGCCGGTGGATCCGGCGGGACAGGGTGCCGGCGAGCTGCTCCCGGGCCGCCGCCGCAGCCAGCTCGGTGCGGGAACGAATCAGGTCCGCCACCGCTTCGGCTTGGGCCAGGTCGATGCGTCCGTTGAGGAACGCGCGGCGGGTGAACTCGCCCGGTTCGGCGGGGCGCGCGCCGCTGGCGAGCACGGTGTCCAGGACGAGTTTTGCCAAGAGCACACCCCCATGGCAGGAGATCTCGGCGACATCTTCCCGGGTGAACGTGCGCGGAGCGCGCATGACCGCCAGCAGCACTTCGTCCACGACGCGGCCTTCGCGCACGACGTGTCCGTAGTGAATTGTGTGCGAGGCGGCGGCGGTGGGTTTCACGGAGGCGGCTCCGGACGGGCGGAAGCAGCGGTCGGCGACGGCCAGGGCGTGGGGGCCGGAGAGGCGCACCACGGCGAGGCCGCCTTCGCCCAGGGGCGTGGAGATGGCAGCGATGGTGTCGTTCAACGCCCGGGCTCCTGGATGGCGGGACGGTTCCCGTCCGGTTCATGGGAGGCGTTCATGGCCCGGGCAGGGTGATGGCAAACAGCCGGCCCGGGATCTCCACGCGCCCCGTCTTCACCCCATACACGCCGTTGCCGGGATCGCCTGTGCGAAAGATGTCCCGGCCCGGCCGCGAACCCCAGTTCGCGGCTGGCCGCCTTGAGCCGGGCCCGGTCCACAGGCGGCAGTTGGCTGAAGAGCTTGCTGTCTTCCAAAGACACCATCGGGACGCATTGTAGACTGCCGCGCACCGCCGTAAAGCCCCGATGCGGCCGGGCACACGCGCGCGGCGCGCGGCGTGCGGCGGGAGTCAAGTCCTGGGAATATCGTGAACGCGGGCGGGATTATCGTCGCCCAGGGCCGTGTGCGGCCGCTGGGGTATTGTCGAGCCACAGCGCCCGGTGGGCCACCTGCCGCCACTGGCGCTTCCTTGCGAATGCGATCCACCCCAATCCCCGCAGCGTCAAACCCGCAACCGGGGGGAATGCTGTTTTGCGTTTTCGGGGCCAGCCTTGTTGGTTGCGGCCGCGTGGTCGCTCTTTTGCATTTTGCATTGAGTTCCCGCCCCCGGTTCCTACAGTTCGGGGCGGACACTGCCGCGAACGGAAAGCGGCGAGCTTATGGCGATTCTGGAACTGAAACCTGCGAGTGCCTGTGCGTACGACCTGGTCGCGCTCGGCGAGGTCATGCTCCGCCTCGATCCGGGCGAAGGCCGCATCCGGAGCGCGCGCCAATTCCGGGTGTGGGAGGGTGGTGGCGAGTATAATGTGGCGCGGGGGTTGCGGCGGTGTTTCGGGCTGCGGACGGCGGTGTGCACGGCCCTGACGGACAATGAGGTGGGCCGGCTGGTGGAGGACTGCATCCTGCAGGGCGGCGTGGACACTGCCCTGGTCCGGTGGGCGCCCTTCGACGGGGTGGGGCGGGCGGTGCGCAACGGGTTGAACTTCACCGAGCGCGGGTTTGGCATTCGGGGCGCGGTGGGCGTTTCGGACCGCGGGCACACGGCGGCGGCGCAATTGAAGCCGGGGGATTTCGACTGGGCGGATTTGTTCGGGCGCCGGGGGGTGCGCTGGCTGCACACGGGCGGCATTTTTGCGGCGCTGTCGGAGACGACGGCGGCGTTGGCGCTTGAGGCGGTGCAGGCGGCACGGCGGCACGGCACGGTGGTGTCGTACGACTTGAACTATCGCCCGAGCCTGTGGAAATCCGTGGGCGGCAAGCCGCGGGCGCAGGCGGTGAACCGGGAGATCGCGCGGCATGTGGACGTGATGCTTGGCAACGAGGAGGATTTCACCGCCTGTCTGGGCGTCGAGGTCGAAGGGGCAGACCCCAACCTGTCGCGGATCGACGTCGACGCATTCCAGCGCATGATGGCGCGGGCTGTCGCGGCGTTCCCCAATTTCAAGGTTGTGGCCACCACGTTGCGGGCGGTGAAAAGCGCCACGCGCAACGACTGGGGCGCGTTGTGCTGGGCGGAGGGCCGGTGCCACCGCGCCACGGCCCGGCCCGACCTTGAAATCCTCGACCGCGTGGGGGGCGGGGACAGTTTCGCCTCGGGGTTGATTTATGGGTGGATGACGTTTGGCGACGCGCAACGGGCGGTGGAGTATGGCGCGGCCCATGGCGCGCTGGCCATGACCACGCCGGGCGACACGTCGATGGCGTCGCTGGCCGACGTGGAGCGACTGGTGCAAGGCGGCGGCGCACGGGTGCAGCGGTGAAGGGAAAGCTTGACGCGCCTTCGGCCGGGGGTTGATGGTCGGCGTCGTGGGACGCCTTGTGCGGTTTCTCCGTGGGTCCGATGGCGTGTGTCATCGGAGGCGAATGCGGGTGGTCGGGCCGCCACCTGTGAAACGGAGCGGCTATGTCGGATTTCTTTCAAACGGGGGCGATTGCGACGCTGCATCGGCTGGGGCCCACGAACCTGCCGCGGCTTGAGCAGGAGCTGCGGGAGTTTGCGAAGGAGACCCCGATCGCGCTTGTGCTGCCGTGCCACGTCAACGAGATCGGCACCCGGGCGCTCAAGGGAATCATCCGGGAACTGGCGCGCATCTCCTACCTGAAGCAAATCATCGTGGGGATTGACGGCGCGCGGGGCGTGCGGCAATGGCGCAAGGCGCTGCACTTTTTCCGGTCGCTGCCGCAAAAGCCGACGCTGCTGTGGAACGAGAGCCCGCGGATGGCGGCGCTGTTTCAGCAGTTGGAGGAGGCGGACATTTCCTACGGGCCGCCGGGCAAGGGGCGGAACGTGTGGGTTTGTTTCGGCTACGTGCTGGCGAGCGAGCAGGCGCGCATGGTGGCGGTGCATGACTGCGACATCCTGACCTACAACCGGGAGATGCTGGCCCGGCTGTGTTACCCGGTGGCGCATCCGAGCCTCGGGCTGGACTTTTGCAAGGGCTACACCGCGCGCTACACCACCCGTCTCAACGGGCGTGTCATGCGCCTCATGTTCACCCCGCTCATCCGCTCGCTCGAATCCATCCTCGGCGCCCACCCCCTCCTGGTCTACCTCGACACCTTCCGCTACCCGCTCTCGGGCGAGATCTGCCTGGACATCGACCTCATCCGCCGCGTGCGCGTTCCGTCCGACTGGGGGCTGGAGGTCGGCATGCTGGCCGAGGTCTTTCGCAATTCCGCCGCGCGCGCCATCTGCCAGTCCGAACTCGGCGACTGCTATGACCACAAACACCAGGATCTGTCCCCCCGGGATCCGGAACGCGGGTTGAACAAGATGGCGGTGGATGTGGCGAAAACGATCTTTCGGGTGATGGCGGCGGAAGGCATCCGGCTTGATGCGGGGCTGTTCGACACGCTGCTCAGCGCCTATGTCCGCAAGGCCGAAGACACCCTCCGCCATTACAACGCCGACGCCCTCATCAATGGCATGACCTTCGGACGGCATGAGGAGGAAATGGCCGTCACCACCTTCGCCAGCAGCATCCGCGCCGCCGCCAAAGCCTTCCTCGCCGACCCCCTCGGCGCACCCCTCATCTCGAACTGGAACCGGGTCGAGTCCGCCCTGCCGACGTTCCTGGACGAACTCCGCGACGTGGTACGGCGCGACAACAGCGAGTAGCGGCGCCGTCCCATGCCGCAGCCTCCCGCGGCCGGCAACTCCATGAACGCCGCCCTCCAACCCCTGCTGGCCCTGCTCTACGGCGAAACCGCCGCCCGCACCCTCCAACCCCGTCTGCACTCCATCCTCGCCGCGTTCCGGCCCCGCATTCCGGCCGCCCTGGCCGGTGGCGCCCGGCGGTGTCTGAGCCAGCGCGACGCGCTGGCGATCGTTTACCCCGGCCAGGTGCGGGCTCCCGGCGCGACCCCGTTGCGCACCCTGGCCGATCTGGCCGGGCGCCATTGGCGCGGTCTCATCAGCGGGATCCACCTCCTGCCGTTTCATCCGTCGTCGTCCGACGACGGGTTTTCGGTGAAGGACTACCAGGCGGTGGACCCCGGTTGGGGCACGTGGGAGGACATCGCGCGCCTGGGGGCGGACTTTGATCTGATGGTCGACGCGGTGTTCAACCACGTGTCCGCCCAGGGGCAGTGGTTCCGGGACTTCCTCGCAGGCGATCCCCGCTACCGGGATTTCTTCGTGACCGCCGAGCCTGACGCGGATCTTTCCGGGGTCGTCCGCCCGCGCGCCCTGCCGCTGCTGACGCCGTTTCCCGGCGCCGAGGGCCTCCGGCATGTGTGGACCACGTTCAGCGCGGACCAGGCGGACCTGAATTACAAGAACCCCGAGGTGCTGCTCGCGGTGATCGACGCGCTGCTGCGCTACGCGAGCCGCGGCGCGCGGTTCATCCGGCTCGATGCCGTGGCGTTCCTGTGGAAGGACC
This sequence comes from Verrucomicrobiota bacterium, assembly GCA_016935555.1. Classification (GTDB taxonomy): domain Bacteria; phylum Verrucomicrobiota; class Verrucomicrobiia; order Limisphaerales; family JAFGQR01; genus JAFGQR01. The sequence continues at coordinate 17,367 of JAFGQR010000130.1, read as the reverse complement.
CCGGCACGCCCTGCATCCACCTGCCCCAGACCCACGCCCTGGTCCGGCTCATGCGCGCCGTACTGGACGATGTCGCCCCGGGCGTGCTGCTCGTCACCGAAACCAACGTGCCGCACCTTGACAATCTCACCTACTTCGGCGACGGCACGAACGAGGCGCAACTCGTCTACAACTTCGCTTTGCCGCCCCTGGTGCTGCACGCCTTCCAAACCGGCAATGCCCTTGTGCTCACCCGCTGGGCCCGCTCCCTCGCGCTCCCGTCTCCCCACTCCGCCTTTCTCAATTTCCTCGCCTCCCACGACGGGATCGGGCTCAACCCGGCGCGCGGCATTCTCGGCGATGCCGACTTGGACGCGCTGGTGGCGCGGGCGCTGGAGGGCGGCGGGCTGATTTCCTACAAACATTTGTCCGACAGCTCCAAGGCCCCTTACGAACTCAACGTCAATTACCTCGACGCCCTCTCGCCGCCGGCGCCGGATGCGCCCGCAGAACCCGCCGCGCGCAAGGCCCTGACCGCCCACGCCATCATGCTCAGCCTCCAAGGCGTGCCCGCCTTCTATTTCCATTCCCTGGTCGGCTCGCGCGGCGATCCCGCCGGCGCCCGCGCCAGCGGCATCCCCCGCCGCATCAACCGCCAACCGCTGGATCGGACACGCCTCGAATTCGAACTGGCCGAGCCCGGCTCGCTTCGCGCGCTGGTGTGGGCAGGTCTGAGCGCGCTGCTGCGCGCGCGCCGGCGGCACGCGGCGTTCGCGCCGGTGGCGCCCCAGGAGGTTCTCGAACTCGACTTCCGACTCTTTGCCGTGCGACGCCGGGAGCCGGAGGCTACCCGCACCGTGCTGTGCCTGCACAATGTCAGCGCCAAAACCGTCGCTGTGCCGCTCGGGACGTTGTCCCCGCCCGCCTCGCGCTGGGAAACCGTGGCGGCGGTGGCCGGCAGCGCCCTCGCCGGCGGCCTCGCCCGACTCGAACCCTTCGGATCGCTGTGGCTGGCAGACCGTGCAGCACCCCCACCGCCCGAGCCGGCCGCCGGTTGAGGATCACGAGAGCCCGGAGACCGCCGGACCGGGCACGGCAGTCCGTGAACGGCCGCGGCTTTTGCGCCATGGTGGTTCCACGGTCCGCAGCCGGCGCTTCCCGCGGGTGTTCATTTGCAGTATGGACAGCCGGCGGCTCGGCACCTAAGCTTCGATCCATGTTCAACCCACTCCAGGCCCCCCATCGCCGGCTCTCGGGAATTGCCGCCCTCCAACCGCTCGCCGCACTGGCCTTAACGTTTCTCCTGGCCGCCGCGCCGGCTCGAGCCCAAATGCCCCTGGGCAATCCCCTTGCCGGGCTGGAATTGCTCAAGACGTTTGAAACCCGCCGGGCTTCCTCCTCGAGCGCGGACTGGCGGAATGGCAATGGTGACAACCGTTCCATCCCGGCCGGAGGCGTGCTGACGCTCGCCGAGTTGGAGGGGCCGGGGGTGATCACGCATCTGTGGTTCACCATCGCGCACAAGGCGCCGTTCTACTCGCGGCTGATGGTGTTGCGCATCTATTGGGACGGCGAAACGCACCCGAGCGTCGAATGCCCGATCGGCGATTTCTTCGGGATCGGGCATGGCGTGGACCAGTCGTTCGTCTCGATCCCGCTCCGGGTCTCGTCCGAGGGGCGGGCGCGCAACTGTTATTGGCCGATGCCCTTCCGCCGGTCGGCGCGCCTCACGGTGAGCAACGACAGCGAGACGCGTTGCGACGCGCTGTATTATTACGTGGACTGGCAGAAGCACCAGACGCTTCCCGCGGACGCCGCGTATTTCCACGCCATGTACCGCCAGGAACATCCCTGCGTCATGGGACGCAATTACCTCCTGGCCGACCTCGAAGGGCGCGGCCATTACGTCGGCACCATCCAGAGCGTCTGCCACTCGTCCCCCGGCTGGTACGGGGAGGGCGACGACTTCTTTTTCATCGACGGCGCGACGGAGCCGCAGCTGCGGGGCACGGGCACGGAGGATTATTTTTGCGACGCGTGGGGGTTTCGCCAGCAGGACGGCCCGTTCTACGGCACGCCGCTCTGGGAGGGCTTCGGCACCGGCGACCGCGGCACGGCCTACCGATTCCATCTGGCTGATCCCGTGACGTTTCGAAAATCCCTCCGCGCCGAGATTGAGCACAAGGGGTCCCAACATTTCCCGGACGGCACCGGCAGCGGGTTCATCGAGCGGGATGACCTCATGTCGTCCGTCGCCATCTGGTACCAGACGGAGCCCCACAAGCCCTGGCCGCCCCTTCCGCCCGGCGCAGCCCGCCTGTCGTTCCGCGAGATGCCGCTGCTGGTCGGATGGAAAGCCGTGCCCGGCGCCACCCATTCCGACGCGCCCCTCGAAGTTCAGAAGCTCGGAGGCGTCACCGACGGCAAGCAGCTCTGGCTGCGCCCCTCGGGCAGCAACGCCTGGGTGGAGCTGGCGTTCGAAGTGGCCGAGGCGCAAACGGTGGACCTGGTGGGCAAGCTGGTTCACGCCCGGGATTACGGCATGTATCGTGCCCGGCTCGACGGCCGCCAGGTGGCGGTGATGGACCTCTACCATCCCACCGTCACTCCCACACCCCACCGCTGGGGCCGCCATGCGCTCGCCGCAGGGAAACACGTGCTGCGCCTCGAATGCATCGGGAAATCCGAAAAATCCACGGGCTACCTGCTCGGATTCGATGCGCTGACGGCCCGCGTGCCGGCCTATGTGCGTCCGCCCGGGTTCGACTTGCGCAAAGCGCAACGCTGACCGGCAGCTTGTTCCGCAGGAAGGCGGTTTTCCAGAAACCGCAAGATCCTGCCGGCTGCGCAGTTCTGTTGATCCGCTCAGAAGCCCACGCTGGGGCGCGTGCCCTGCTTGGTGATCTCCTCTTGCCCCTCCCAAAGAGCCACGCCCCGGCTGTCGGCCAGCGACGTCAACGACAAATAGAAGGTGAACGTCGACTGCCGCACTTTGCCGGCGTAAGCGGTGGTTTCGATGATCTTGCCCGAAAGCGAGAAATCCGCACGCGGGGGGGCGGCGCCTGCGTTTTGGAACTGGACCTGGTCGGTGGCGAGTTTGGCGTCGGGGTCTTCGGCGCCGGCGACGGCCTGGGTGGTGGTGGTGAGGGCCTTGCCGCTTTCGTTGAGTTTGACCCGGATCCTGCGTGTGAGCAGGTCCGTGTCAATCTGGCTGGCGGTGTTGTTGACGATGCGGCTGACGACGAGGACGGCGGGGGGGCGGGGCACCTTGTCGAGCACGCCCGAGGCCAGCAGCTTGTCCGTGGCGCGCTGGCCGGCGGCGATGAAGTCCTGGATGTCGATCTGGCCAACGGTGGTGATGGACTGGCGGCCGCCGGTGGAGATGACTCTGGCTTTGCTGGAGGCACAGCCGGTGGCGATCGCCGCCACAGCGGTGGCGGCCACGAGAGGGACGAGGGCTTTGATCATAACAAGCTCGCGGAAGGGTTGGAGGAGGTTACTTCAGGGGTTCAATCAGCTTCAGCCGGAAATCCCTGCACGCGGCGGAGGGGGCAACGCTGGTGAGATGTTTGGGTTCGTGTTCATTTCAAGGTCATGTGCGACACCCACAACGGGGCGCCGTTGGAAACCGAACGCACGTAAACCAGGTTAACCTCGCCCTCCCCCAGCGTCACCATCGTTTTTTGCCCGGTGGCCGGCACGGCGACCTCGATCCGGCGGTCCAAGGGCGTGGGGACGCGGGCGTATTGGAATTCCTTGGGCAAGGTTGTCCAGGTGCGGGTGTCGGCGACGTTCAAGGCGATCCCGGCAATGGCCGTGCCGATCTGGGCCACCAGTCTCGTCCACGAATCTGAGGGCCCCGCCGCCTCGTTGATCGCGTAGGTGGCCACCGCCTTGGCGACCGTCGACGCGACGGTTTTGGTGATGATGATCGGCAGTTCGTTTTTGAAATCGAGGCCGACAATGCTGTCCATGCTGGCGAGCAGCACGGTGTTCACGGTGCGACCCCCGGCGCCGATCTCCAGCGCCGGCACGTAAGGCCCTTGGATCGCCAGTCTCGGGAACGCCACACCCACATACGACAGCTTGATCACAAGAATCGGCAGGTCGATCCGCACCTGGTCCCGAATCGGAGCGCAGCCGGTCTCGAAAATCACGTAGGTCGTCGGCGCGCCGCGCCGCCCCTGGAAGGCTGCGTCCACCGCGGCAAGGTCTTCACTCAGATAGTCGTTGCCGCCTGTGAACGCCGCGACGCGCTCGAACGATTTGCGGGCGCGCTCAAGGTCGGAACCGCCGGCGCTGAAGTGCAGGAAGTAGAGTCCGTCGAGAAACACGGTGAACGGATTGACGTAATCCGCATAGGCCTGCATCCGGTCCAGGCTGCCGAAGTGGGTTGCCATCTGCTCGCGCAGCATCGGATGGTTCAGCGTGGTCTCGATGTGCTGCCGTTCCCGGGCCGCCTGCACCTCCTGCTGGACCCGCTCGATGCGGCGCGCGTTGTCCCGCACCGCCTCCTGCTGCCGCTGGTGGGCCCGAATCAGTTCCGGCCGCGCCTTCTCGGCCTGGCCCAGCGCCAGGTAATTCAGCGCCTTGTAGGTGTTCAGCATGATCCCGTCGTAGGACCGCCCCCGGTAGGGCAGGTTCTGCGGATTCGAGATCAGCGCGAACGTTTCCCGGCTGACGCTCACCCTGGCTTGCTGGGCGTAGCGGTCCATGCGCTCCTCCGCCTCGTAAAACGCCTGGTTGCTTTCCGCATACTTGCCCGCCGCCCGCAGAATCGCGGCGTGCTCCAGCTTCCACAGGATCCCGTCCTTGCCCGAGGCTTCCTTTTCGCTCTTGACCCGGCTGAACCGTTCGGCCGCAGGCAAATCGCCGGCCACCCACGGCGCGTAGAGCCGGTTCTGCGTCTTGTAGGTCGTGCACCCCGACACCGCGAGCACCAAGGCCAGCACCGGCGCGGCTCCCGACCATCGTGCCCAAGCGATGGCATTCATGGGCGTCCCGGGCCGGACCGCGTCGGTCTTTTGACCCGCCTGCCCAACGCCGTCCTATGAAAAGTCCCCGTTGTCGGTTTGTGGATCACCGTGGTCGCTCGATGCCGGTCCGGCAGCGCGTCCGTTTGAGCCCAACGCGCGCCGGAAAAGGCGTCTGAAATCGTACAAAGCCGGTCGCGCGGCGCAAGGGAAAAGGCCGGCACCGCGGGTTCAGTCGGCGTGGGTGGCCAGAAAACGGCTGAGGAGTTCCACATTCCGGCTGAAGGTGTCGCACCGAATGACGCGCACGGCGGGATCTTTTGGACGATGGTATCGCAACCCGCCGGGTTCGATCCATCGGCCTCGGGCGTCCAGGGCATTGAGCACCGTCTTCACCTCTTCGATGCGAGGCGGGGGGGTTGGGGTTGGGGATGGGGCGTGCGGTTGGGTGAGGAGCTGGCGGGTGCGTTCGTGTTCGCGGGCGATGGCGTCGGTGCCATCGGACACTTTGAATGCGTAATGGGTCGGCAGGTCGCGGTCGTCGTAGGTCAGTTGGTAATCCGTGGTGAAATAGAGCGGCCGGTTGGTGCGCAGCTCGTAGAAGCGCGCCAGGCGCCCGTCCGGGAGGCGGGAGCGGCGCAGGTATTGGATGGCGCTGGGGATCGGTTCGAGGTAACGACGCCGCCCAGTCTCACGGCAGAGCTGCAACAGCGTGCGCATGGCGGCCTGCGACTCGCCCCCCGTGACGGCCGGCGGTTCGAACTTGCGGGCCCAGGCCGGGTGCATGGCGACATCGTACTGTTGCGCCCAAGCGGGCTGGGGCTCGGGCATTTGGGCGCGCACGAGGAAGTCGCCGGCCTTTTCGGCCGCAGCGCGGCAGCGGAGGGCGAGGGTGGCGCAATCGTTGCCGGGGGCGGGTTTGCCATAGACGCGGCTGGCGTCGAGCATGGTGTCGAGGGTGGTCGCGAGCGCGTTGTCGTTGAGGGTGTAGTGCTGCCAATACCGCCCGCTGCCCGGCCACGTCCGCGACCACGTCTCCGGATAGGCCGCGCTGCGCACGGGAAACCGCGACGGATCGGGGAGGGTGTCGAATCCCTGGGGCCAGGCGCCGTTGGGGAATTGGGCCTTGAGGAGGGACTCGAGCGCATAGCGGACGCACTCGTGGATTTTGGGATCGCGGAACCCAAGCGCCTGGTCGATGCGCATCAGAAACCGCAACGCCGACTGGGTGGTGTCATCATCGAGCGTGGTGACGTTCCTGCCCTTGGGCGATCCGCCGTTGCGGTAGGCGTATCTGTGGCGTTGGGCGGGGTCGAACTCGATGACATAGGTCCAGCCGCCCGACTGGAGCTGGCCGCGCACCAGGCCAAGGGCCGTTTCCCGAGCCGCCTCCAGATAGCTGGCGTCGCCCGTCGCGTCATACGCGGTGAGCAGCGCCTGGCCCACCGAAGGCGTGCCGGGCGGTTGCACCCAGCCGCGCGTGGCCGTCGCCACCCCTTCGCCCTCGCGGCGCGACAGGTCCTCGCTGTAGCACCATAAATAGGTCCCCTCCACCGCCACCTCCCGGCGGAAAAACTCCACCGCACGCCGCAACGCCTCCCGTGCCTGCTCCCGGAACGCCGCCATGTCGGCCACGCCGCCTCCAGCCGCCACCGCCGCGGCCGCGCCTCCCGCTCGCGGGTGCCGGGTCCCGTCAAGGCCGTTGCGGACGGATGCGGACGCGGCGTCCGGCACCGGCGCGCACGATACGAACAGCGCCGCGGCAAGCAGCGCGCCTGGAGAAAGGACCCGGCACGGCGTCTGCATGGGATGATGGGCGATGGGTGTTGGGGATTGGGTTACGGTTCCGGGAAAGGGCAAACCTTAAACAAGGGAACGCGCATGGGGCTCATGAGCGGGATCGGCGGGGAACACCGAACACCGAACACCGAACGCCGAACGCCGAATGCTGAATGGCGGAGATGGGGAGGAGCGAACACCGCACGGCATGGGTCGCGAACAACGACAACGGCGCCCCCCTCCTCCCTCTCCCTCCGGGAGAGGGCCGGGGTGAGGGTGACCCCTCCGGGTGAGGACCCGGCCGGCGTGAGGGCCAACCCTCAGGGAGACGGTGGAAGCTGCCCCCACCCCCGATGTTCGTCTTGCCGCGGTTCATGGGAAGGGCGGTCGTGCGGACGTGTCCGTTCGATGTGCGGCTCAGGCCTTGGCGGGCACGACGTAGCCGGCGCGATAGGGGCGGGTGAGCAGGTCGTTGGCCTTGGGGTTGTCCAGGAACTGCTCGGTTTGGGGATTCATCCTCAACGGCATGCCCAGCGTGAGCCGGTCGACGTTCAAGTCCACCCGGTTCGCCGCCAGATGGTCCAACATGCGCTCGACCGCTTCCAGCGCGGCCGGGTCTGCCTGGAGGGCCTCCCTGATTTCCCCGGGGCGCTTCGTGGTGCCGAGGAAGTGGGAGATGTTGCCGGTGTGGCACAGGGCGCTGGAGAGGTGGCCTTCGAGGATGTCGGCGTTGAGATGCTTGGGGTTGCGGCTTTGGACGGCTTTGATGAAGTTGGCGTAATGGTCTTCGGCGCCCTTGAATTCCTCGATCTTCTTGCCGTCCTTGTCGAAGAGGGTCGCGCTGGTGTAGCTGGGGACAACCACCCGGCCGCCTTCGCAATCCACCACGATGCCGATCCGGGCGCCTTGGTAGGTGTCCATCTGCTTGCCGCCCGCTTTGGCGGGGAGGCCGCGCACCTCGAAAATGAGGGGCGCGCCGGCGTAGGCGTGGAAGATGACCTGGGTGTTGGCGGTGTCGCCATCGTCCACATAGCCCAAACGCCCTCCGACGCTGACGACCCGCGGGGAGAGTTCCATCTGGCCCAGGAACCAGCGGGCGACATCCATTTCGTGGATGCCCTGGTTGCCGAGGTCGCCGTTGCCGGTGTTGTAGACCCAGTGCCAGTCGTAGTGCAACCGTTTGCGCATGAGCGGCAGCTTCAGCGCGGGACCGCACCACAAATCGTAATCCACACCCTCCGGAATGGGCTGGGGACCGTCCACCTTGCCGATGCTGCCGCGCGGTTTGTAGCAGATGCCGCGCGCGGCCAGCACCTTGCCCAGCTTGCCTGATCGCACGTATTCGACGGCACGTTTGATCCCCGAGAGGGAGGACCGGCTCTGAGTGCCGGTTTGGACAATGCGGCGGTATTTGGCGGCGAACTCGACGATGCGGCGGCCTTCGCTGACGTTGTGGGACACGGGCTTCTCGAGGTAAACGTCCTTGCCCGCCTGGATCGCCCAGATCGCCCCCAGCGCGTGCCAGTGATTCGGCGTCGCAATCGACACCACGTCGATCTCCCGGCCCGCCCCATCGTCCAACATCCGGCGAATGTCCTGATACACCTTCACCCCCTGCCGCTTCCCAGCCCGGTTCCGCAGCATCGTCATGTCCGCATCGCAGAACGCCGCAAGCCGCACCCCGGGCACTCTGCCGAGGCTGCCGATGTGGTCGCCTCCGCGCCCGCCGCAGCCGACGACGGCGAGGCGGATATCGCTGTTGGAGCCGGCGACTTGGGCCCACGACCGTGCCGGCCAACTGGCCGCGGCAGCCGAGGTGAGGGCGGTGGTTTTAAGAAAATGACGGCGTGAGATGCAGGTCATGGGAGGTGAGGGGATGGGTGGGGTGGTGGGCGGGGTGGGGGGGGTGGGGGTGGGGCGACGGCACACGGCGCGGGGAGGTGGGGGAGAGAGCGCACTTTTCGGCGCGACGTCACGGCTCCGTCACTCCACCACTCCATGACCGCATCACCCCGTGAGTTCATTGGCCCGTCCATGCCCGGTAGCGTTCCGCCACGCGGGCTTGTTCGGTGTCGCCGGCATGAAGGTAGAAACGATACTTGAACGTCAGCTGGCCGCCGGCGGGAACCTTCAGGTGGCCGGTGCCCGCGGGCTTTCTTTCGAAATCGTGAATGCCGAACGGGTTGGCGGCGAACAAGCCGTAGTCGCGCACATGCCACCACGTGGGATGACGCGGATTCTGCGGATGATCGAAGATGGCGACGCCGACGGTCTTGTCCTGGACGGGCCCGTAATAGTCGCACCAAGCAGCCCGCTTGCCCCAGGTCTGCTTGCCGCGGATGCCCGTGCTGAGCACGATGTCCCCCTTGCCCGGTTTCTTGTCGACACCCGTGAGCCGCATGGTGGAGGCGACGCGCATGGCCATGGACCCTTCCTTGGTGTCGCCCAAAACCAACTCCCGGTCGCCCGCCAGGTAGGTCACTTCAAAATCGAACAGCCGCTCGCCCGCCGGCCCCGCATACACGCGCAATGTCTGCAAATTGCTGCAGACAACCGTCCCGTCCGGAGCCTCCCACCGGTTCACCGACCGGATCACCCCGGCGTCCCGGCCGGACTTGATCTCCAAAAACCGGTCATGAAGAATCTTGCCCGCCCTCGAACTCTCGGACCAGAAATCGACGCCATTGGCGGACCCGTGCGCATACCAGAGCGACCGGTGATGAGGATGGTCGTGCGCTTCGCCCACCGAATCCCGCACCATCGGGAAGCTGCGCGTCATAGGCACGCCTCCGGGCCCCATCAAGGGATGAAAATAAACGTGCGGCGCGCCGCTGAAAACATACTCGGTGAACCATTCGCCGTTGATCTCCACCCGCAACTTGCCCGCCTGCTCGGTGATGACAACACCCTCGGCCCCGCAGGCGGCGCCGCCAAGCCCAACGCCGGCACCGAGAATCATGAGCATCAGGCAACGGGCCACTCCAAAAATGCGATGTGTTCGGGACATAAGCCATAGCCTACGACGCCCCCCGCGCCGGTCAAATTCAAAATGCGCATCCTGCGGGAGGACGCTGGCGACTTTCCCACGCCAGCATGGCGCGCTTGCGCGCCAGCCCCCACCGGTACCCTCCCAGGCCCCCAGCCGCGCCAATCACCCGGTGACACGGCACCAGCCAGGCCAGCGGGTTCCGGCCCACCGCCGCCCCGACCGCCCGGGCCCCGCCCGACCGGCCCAGCGCCGCCGCCAGACCTCCGTAGCTGACCACCGTCCCCGGCGGGATTTCCAGCAAGGCCCGCCACACCCGAACCTGGAACGCCGTGCCTTGGACAAACGCCCGCAGCACGCCGCCCGAAACCGCTCCGGCCGGCTGCCGAAACACCCGATCCGCCCACCGCGCCGCCACCCCGTCGTCCCGGTCCAGCCGGGCCCCCGGCCAAGTCCGCTGGAGCGCCGTCCACTCGGCCCGCCTGTCCTTGAACTCCACAAAGGCAAGCCGGCAAATCCCCCGCGGACTCTCGCCCACCAGGCACCTGCCGAACGGACTGTCGGCGTACCCCGCCACGATCGCCCAACGCACGACCCAAGGCTTCCAGCCGCCGGGCGAGACCGCGTCCAAGCGGACGCGCAACCCACGCGATCGGCGCCGGCCGGACCGGGCCGAACCCAACGCCGCCTTGAGCGCACGTTCCCCCGCGCGAAGCATCGCTTTCGCATCCGCCAATGTGGGCGCCGGGGCGGCGTCCCCAAGGGATGGTCGGTTCACGGGCAAAGGATGCCACAGTCCGAGGATTGCTCCCACCTGATTGTTGCGGCGGGCGAGCAGCCGCGGCGATCCCCACCAGGACCGGGACGGCGGTCTGCAGGGTTACCTGCGCGCGGTGGCGAGTTGGTATCTGATCCGAGACGCCGGGCGAACGCAGCGGGACATACCACAGCGGTTGGGGATGAGCACGGGAGGAGCGCTCAGTGCGTAAGTCGCGCGCCCGCGTGGGCGGCTGCGTCAGGATGGCCGGCTGGCACGAAGGGTTCGAGAAATCGACCGTCGATTGCGGGCGAAACGCGAGGAAGCGGCAGCAGGGGCAGACCAATCGCGCCCAAAGTCAACTGGCTCGCTAATTATTATGTCGAGGGCTGACCCCAAAGAGAACTCAAAACAAGGTCAGTCGAAGAGCGCCATGAAGGCAAGGAACGATTCGGCTGCGCCGCCGGAAATGAGCACTTGTTGGGATGCGATGGCATCCTCCGGGAGCAGTTTCCCCAGCACGAGGTTTTTCCAGGTGACGGTGTCGGTGTTGATCACAAACAGGGGGCGGTTGGGGGCCGGGGGAGCCACTTCGAGGATGCCGCGACGCACGTGGAGGGTTGTATAAGGGGGCTCGGTGCGGCTGTTTTTGGGGATGTCAATGAACTGGATTCCCACGACCATGTCGGTGTCCAGCGACTCAGTGGCGTTGAGGTTGACGGCCAGGATCCGGTGCACGGCACTTAACGGCATGAGTTGCACCGCGTTGGTATCCATGGTGGCGAGAATGACCTTGGGATCTCCAACCGGCGCCATGACCTGTCCGGTCATCAACAGGTAATCGGAGAGGATCATGTTACGCGCTTGCGAGTTCATGGTGTTTGCCGCCAGGGCGAGCATCGCCGCCTTCTTGGTCTCAAAGGCCCCGCTGTTCTCCGGTTCAAGCAGGAGCACATCGTCAGCGAGTTCCAGGGCCCACTCCAGTTTTCCGGTGTTGAGCGCGCCTTGGGCTTTGGCGGCCAATGCGGCGACGCCGCCGGCGAGTTCAGCGGCCATTTCCGCCTTGCTGAGGTCGGACTGGGGGAAGAGGTCCCTGACTTTGCCGGTGTAATAACCGCGGTAGTAGCGGGCGATATGGTAGATGTTCCAGTCGAGCCTGCCATAGGTTTGCTGCAGGTAAGGGCGGTCGGCCAGGTGGGGCGGCAACTGAATGACGTCTTGCATCTCCCCGGGCGTCAAGCCCCGGTTGAGGCACTGCACCGTCTGGTCGTGAATGAACTGGATGGCATCGCTGAAGTCGGTCAGGAACTGGCGCACGTTCTCTTTCCCGGCCGTGATCGGATCGCCGCCGTGCAGGGCGACCAGGTATTCGGCATTGAGGCTGCGGCACCGCTTCAAGCTGTCGAGGTATTCCAGCGGATTTCTCTGGCCGCTGCCTCGCATGGTCACCAGGGCGGGAAACGCCTTGTAGATGATCCCGATCTCAATCAGAACCTTCTTGCCCGGCAACCACACCAGCACAATGTCGCGGGTCTCTGCGGGCGCGGAAATCAGGTGGATCTCGATGCCCGCAATCACGGTCTTCAATTCGTCCTTCACGGTTCGCGTCGGGGGCAGGAAGCCGGAGGGTCCCAGGATTTGCGGACCGGCAAGAACATAGCCGTAATACCAGTCCGGGTTGCCCTGAAAGAGGATTCCTGCCATTTTCACCCCGCCTTCGGCCCGTGACGGGTAGAGTTGATTGTACCATTCATCGAACAGGTTGGGCATCAGGTCTTCGTGCCCGATGATCTCCGTGTGGGAATCGGCAAAGACCGAGGCCCCATGAATATGGCAGTCGTGATGGTGAGTGTAGATGATGGCTTTGACGGGCTTCTTGTCAAAGATGTTGTCCAGGTGCGCATCGAAGGCGGACTTGGCCGCCTGGCCGGCGTAAATGCTCTCGCCGGGATCGACAATGATCAGCCCGTTTTCGCCTTCAATCAGGGTCGGATTGCAGCGGTTGGTGCCCTTGGCGACATACACGCCCTCGGTGACTTTCAGCACCTCGGGCGGAAAGAAGGCATCGTAGGTTTCCCACAACACCGGGTGGACGGGGACTTCTGGCGGATCGAACTCAGCAGCGGTTGCGGCGAATGTGAGGGCCGTCCATAGGACCCCTTGGAGCAACAGTTTCTTCTTCATATGGATTGTGTCTTCTGAGAGTGCATCTGCAAACGAGGATTGCAGAATCACCTGTTTGTTGTTTCGTGGCGTGCTACCGGACGCGAGTTGTTGACATGAAAAGCCAGCCCGCGGCTCGTGGCATTCTACAGCTGATGTTTATAGCACATGGGTTGTGATAAGACAAGGAATATCGGGGAAGCAATGAACCGGAAGCAATCAAGGGGGAGCGCAGGACAACATACGGTTGGCTCTTCCGGATCCTGCATCGCGAGGCGATGAGCGGCAATTTCGTGGGGGGGATGTTTTGGGACGGGCGTGCGGCGGGGTGGCGGCTGGGGGATCCCCTGGCGGAACAAGCCCAAGGGCCGTTCCTGAATCCACTCGAACAGAACATGGCCAGTGCCGCCGACGTTGTTGTCGCGGTGGGGATGTCGGCCTACGCTTGGCTCTTCGAGCAGGTCTGGGGGCCGGGGTCGCTGTCTCCAGATCCGGAAAATGTCCCATGGGCTTACGACCGGATCGCGCGGTCGATTGCCGCGTATGAGCGCTCCGATGCTTCGGGGATGTGGTGTCCGCGAAGCCGACCAACAGAGTTGGCGCCGTGTGTTGACGCACTCGACCCAGTTGGCTTGACGATGACGCGATTCAGTCGAGGGCGGCGGGGGTGTTTCCCGGGAAGATGCCCTGCCGCGCCGCCATGTCGGCAAAGGCGCCGCCGCGGCGCAACAACTCGTCAAAGCTGCCGGATTCGACCAGGCGTCCTTCGCTCAGGACGATGATGCGGTCCATGGCGGCGAGGGTGGAGAGGCGGTGGGCGACAGCAATGACGGTGCGATGCTCGGCCAGCCGGTCGATGGCCGCCTGGACTTCGGCTTCGGCCTTGGAATCCAGCGAGGCGGTTGCCTCGTCGAGGACCAGGATGGGCGCGTTGCGAATGAACGCCCGCGCCAGGCACAGGCGCTGTCGCTGCCCGCCCGAAAGGGTCACCCCCCGTTCGCCGGCGCGGGTCTCGTAGCCTTGCGGCATGGCGGCAATAAAGTCGTGGGCGAATGCGGCTCGCGCCGCGGTTTCGATCTCGGCGCGGGTGGCGCCTGGTTTGCCGAGGGCGATGTTTTCGGCCACAGTCATGTCGAAGAGCACCACGTCCTGGCTGACCAGCGCCATGAGCCGCCGCAGGTCGGCACAGGCAACCTCGCGCAGGTCGAGGCCGTCGATGCGGATGCTCCCCGCGGTGGGGTCGAAGAATCGGAACAGCAGGTTCACCAAGGTGCTTTTGCCGGAGCCGCTTTCCCCCGCCACGCCCAGCTTCGTGCCGCGGCGGACCTCCAGGTCAAGGTCGCGCAGCACGGGCTCGCGCCCATAGCTGAAGCCGACCTTCTCGAAGACGATGCCCCGGCGGAACTCGCGCAGCGGCTTGGGATCGGCCGGGTCTTTGACGGAGGGTTGCTGCTGGAGAATATGCAGCAGGCGGCCGACGCCGACGGTGGTTTGTTCGAAGATGACGTGGATGGCGGCCAGCCGTTTGACGGGCGTGTAGAAGAAGATCAATCCGGTGAGAAACCCCACCATGTCCGCCACGGGATGGCTCTTGTAGGCGATGTAAATCACCAGCAGGCCGAATCCAATCACCGACACGGTTTCGATGATCGGGTTGATGAGTTCCTTGGCGCGGACGCCTTTGATGTTCTGGCGGACGATTTGGTGCGAATACTCGCGGAACCGCCCGACCTGGAGCGTTTCCAGGCCGAACGCCTTGACGACGCGGATGCCGGACAGGATTTCGAACAGCAGGCTGGACTGGGTGATGCCGACTTCGGTGCCGACCCGGGCGGCGCGGCGGACTTTCTTGCCGAGGACGAACACGGGGACGATGCAGACGGGAAAGAAGACCATGGCGGCCAGGGTCAGCCGCCAATCCAACACGCACAACGCCGCCAGCACCCCGATCGCCGTCATGGGTTGCTGGATCAAATCCGCGCACCCGACGCGCAGGCAGCGTTGGAGGGTGGCGGTGTCGCCGTGGACATGGGTGATCATGTCGCCCATGGTGGCGCGGTTGAAGTAATCCAGGGAGAGGCTGTTGAGTTTGACGAGCACGTCGATGCGCAGGTCGTTCACCACCTGCTCGCCCGTCCATGCCATGCAGTAGGAGCTGAAATAACCCATGGTGCCCCGCACGGCCACCAGCGCCGGAAAAATCAGCAGCCCCCCCAGCACCTGCCGCCAATCCACCGGCCGCCCCGCATACGGCAGCCACGCGTCCACCCAACGGTGCACGTGCCTGTCCAGCCGCACTTTCAAGCGGTCGAAAAACCGCCCCGGCCGGCGTTGCTTCTGCTCCGGCTCGGCCCGCATCTCGGTCTGCGGCGCCATCCGGCCGATGAGCGTTTTGGTCGCCCACACAAAACTCGCGTTCGACACCCCGAACAGCATGCCCAGCAGCACGCCGGCCGCCAGCCGCACCCAGTAGCGTCGCAGGTAGGGCAGGCCAAAGCGCAGCACCTTGAGGATGTGATTCATCGCGTCGCCGTATGGTCCTGAGTTTGCCGGTCCAGTCAATCTGTTTGACGCGCCCCCGTCCGCCTTCGCCGTTGCGCGGCGGCCGGGTCGTGCGGCATGCTGCCCGCCATTGACCATGATGGCCTGGCTCGAAGCAACCGACACCGCCCTGTTTTACTTCGTCAACCACGCCATGGCCAATCCCGTCTTCGACGCGGTCATGCCGTTGCTGGCGGGACACGTCCTGTTTGTCCCCGCCGTGCTGCTGACCGCCCTGGCTGTTCTCTGGAAAGGCGGGCCCCGCGGGCGCGTTTTCGTGCCGATGCTCGCCCTGGCGGTCGCGCTGACCGACGGTTTCCTCTGCAATGCGATCCGCGACGCGGTCCGGCGGCCCCGGCCCGCCATGGTCCTGACCGACACCCGCGCGCTGCTTCGCACCACCCGCCGCGGCAGCCTGCCGTCCGCGCACGCCGCCAACTGGTTTGCGGCGGCGGCGGTGGTGGGGATCTACTATCGGCGGCGCTGGCTTCCCGTCGCGGCAGTAGCCGCGTTCGCCGGGGTGGTGGCGTTCTCGCGCGTCTACAACGGCGTCCATTACCCGGGCGACGTGCTCGCCGGGGCCGTCCTGGGCGCCGGCACCGGCCTGGTCACGGTCTGGCTTGTCCACGCGCTATGGACCGCCCTCGGCCCGCGGTGGTTCCCTCGATGGTGGAGCCGGTGGCCCTCCCTGGCCAACCCGCCCGGCCCGTCCGCGCCCGGCGCTCAAGCCGGCGGGTAACGCGCTGAACCGCGCAACCCGCGGGGCCGGCTTCCGTGCGGCGGCGCCTGGCGACCCGCACAATGGCCGGAGCCAGGTGCCATGCCCCCAAGCGCGCCAGGGTGCGCGCCCCGGACAGGAAAATGGCTTGACGGCGGCGGGCGCGCTTTTCAAAGTCCCGCTGCTCACAAACCCTCTGGGTTGGGGGATGTATGACGTTGTTCGTTCGGAATGCGAACCGCCATTATAAGAAACTGCCATGAACTGTTCTCTCGCACGAATTGTCGGGTTGGCTGTACTCATCGCCAACGTCGCCACACCAGCCTCTGCCGCTGACACGGCTCCTGAGTCCGGCACGGTCTGGAACCAACTGCTCACCGGCATCTCCCGGGCCCTTGTCCACACCTCGCGCCCCGGAGCCCTGGCCCAGCCCGCCACGGTGGATCCGGACCCGGCCGTGTCCGTGCCGATGGCGGTCCAGGCGAATGTCCTGCCGGCACGGGACCTCGCGCAGCTGTATTGGCCGATGCATGATGGCGACTGGCGGCTTTTGGAGGCGACCATCCTGGGCGAATACATGAGCTTGTACGAATCCTTCGAGTACGACTGGTGGGAGGACGTGTTTGTACTGGATTCTGAAGATGGTGAGATCGGAATGGGTTACGAGAACGGCAATGTCGTATGGTATTTCATTCGCCTTTACGTGCCCGGCTACGGCACGGCCACTCTTGACCTGAATCCCCCCCTGGTGTTCCTGAAGGGTTCCGCACTGCTCAACGGGAGCGCTTGGACCTCCCGCAGCACCGCCACCTTCGAGGGATATCCAATCACGGTTTCCGGATCGTTTAGCATCACCAAGGAAGGAACGGACGGGAAGGTGACGATCCCGCTGGGCACCTACTTGGACTGCCGGAAGCTGAACGTCTTGTCGCTCACCGTAAGCGCCATGGGATACACCGAACGCCTGTCCGCCCAGGGATTTGTCATGGCCCCCGTCATCGGCTACATCAAGGAGGCGATAGTCTACAGCACTGGCGCCTTTGCCGGCTGGGGTGTCCTGACCCAGGGCGTCGTGGATGACAAGCCCGTCGGCGGAATCGCCGTCGTGGAAATCACACCGCCAACCGTCACCATCACCGAGCCCCGCAATAACCTCGCGGTCTCCAACCGCATCGTCCTCGTCAAAGGCACCGCCACCGACAAGTCCCGTGTCACCAACGTCTGGCTCCAAATCTGCGGAGGCCGCTCCTTCCCCACAACCACCGCAAATCAATGGACCAACTGGACCGCCCAAGCTGAACTGGAACCCGGCACCAACATCCTCTGCGCCTGGGCAGCCGATGCCAGCGGCAACTCCTCCGCCGTGGTCACCAACCGGGTGATCTACGTGCTGAGCGACCGGCTGACGCTGGGGACCAACCCGCCGGCCGGGGGCACGGTGCGGGGCGTGGCCAACGGGCAGATGCTGGAG
>JAFGQR010000011.1 GCA_016935555.1 Verrucomicrobiota bacterium | reverse complement strand
GGTCCAGTTGGTCGGTGACAGCAACAGACTTGGGGAGCTTCTGCAACATGGGCTCCAACCACTCGATGAAAGACAAGGCTGCCTGGTACACTTCCAATGTCTCCTGATCGAATAGCCGGTTCAGCCGATTACGATTAGGATTAGGATTACGAAAAGCCAGAAGGAAAAATCTGAGATGCGCACCCCCCAGCCCTTCCCCGCAGCCGCCGTGCCGGCCCCGGGCGCCGAGCCCAGTGCCTTGCCGAGTGCGTTGCATTTGCCAAACACCGCCCGCCGCGCTACAACCCCCCTTGGCCGCCATGCAACCCACCCATCCACAGGACGCCCTCCGACACGCCATGCGCTCCCGTTACGGCTTCGGCTCGGACGCGGTCCGCTTCGTCTGGGCGCCCTACCGGATCTGCCCCCTGGGCGCGCACATCGACCACCAGCTCGGAACGGTGACGGCCATGGCGATCGACCTCGGCACATGGCTCGCCTACGCCCCTTCCCCGTCGGCCGAGGTCCGCCTCGGCAGCCTGTCCTACCCGGACGAAGTCCGATTCCCGGTGACTGCGGTTCCCGGGAAACGGGCGGGCGACTGGGGCAACTATGCGCGCGGCGCCGCCCGCGCCCTGGGCCAGCAATGGACCCTGGCGCGGGGGATTGTCGGGGTAACCCACGGCGACTGGCCCGAAGCGGGTCTGAGTTCCTCCGCGGCCGTCGGCCTGGCATACCTGATCGCCCTGGAGGACGCCAACGGCTTGTCCCTTTCCGCCGCCGACAACATCCGCCTCGACCAGTCGATCGAGAACGATTACCTCGGCCTGCACAACGGCATCCTCGACCAGTCCGCCATCCTCCTTTCCCTCGCGCATCGGCTCACCGTGGTGGACTGCCGCGCCTTTGCCGCCGCCGCCCCGCCTCCGCCCGGCGCCCCGGCCCTGCCGCCCGGCGCCCCGGCCCTGCCGCCCGGCGCCCCGGCCCTGCCGCCGGGGATCCGGCACGTCGCTCCGGCGGCCCCCCTGGCCCCCTATGCCATCCTGCTGGCCCACTCCGGCGTCACCCAGGCCGTCACCACCACGGATTACAACACGCGCGTCGACGAATGCCGCCACGCCGCGCGCGTGCTCCTCAACGCGGCAGGACGACAGCACGCCTCCCCGCACCTCGGCAACGTCAGCCCCGGGGAATACCGCGCCCATCAGTCAAAACTGTCCGGACCCCACGCGCGCCGCGCACGCCATTTCTTCGGCGAGATGCGGCGCGTGGCGGAGGGGGTGGCTGCCTGGAAACGCGGCGACCTGCCCCGGTTCGGACGCCTCATGACCGAGTCAGGCGAAAGCTCGATCGCGAACTACGAGTGCGGTTGCACCCCCATGATCCACCTGTTCGATATCCTGCGACAAACGCCCGGCGTCCACGGAGCCCGCTTCAGCGGCGCCGGCTTCCGCGGCTGCTGCGTGGCGTTGATCGACCGGGAAGCCGCCCGCGATGCCTTGCCGGCCATCCGGCGCGCCTACGCCCGGGCGCAGCCGGAATGCGCCGTCCGCAGCCGCCTCGTGCTGTGCCAGTCGGGAGACGGCGCGCGCCGGCTTCCCTCGGTGCGGACTGCGCCGTGAACGCCCGGCCCCTGGAGGCGCGGACGCCTCGAAAGGCCTTGTCCTCCAGGACGCGCCAGGGGCCATGATGCCCGCGTGCGCACCTTCTGTCGCCTGGGGCGCCTGCGCGACGGCCGGAGGGCGTTGCGGAATCCGGCGCCGCCTTCCCACGGTCTTTCCTTCCCGTTTTGCCTCGCCCGCGCTACGGTCCTGCGCCATGGAATGTCTGATCCTGGCCGCCGGCTACGCCACCCGGCTTTACCCGATCACCAGGGAATTTCCCAAGCCGCTCCTCGAGGTGGGCGGCCGGACGATCCTTGACCGCCTCGTGGATCACCTCGCCGGCCTGCCGGCACTGCGGCGCATCGTCCTCGTGACCAATCACCTGTTCGTCCCTTCCTTCACCGCATGGCGCGGCCGGCGGCAGCCGTCGTGTGCCGTCCCGATCGAGCTTCTTGACGACGGCACCACCAGCGACGAGAACCGTCGTGGCGCCGTGGGGGACCTGCACTTCGCCCTGGAGCGCGCACGGATCGACGGGGACCTCCTGGTGCTGGCAGCCGACAACCTGATCCAATTCCCGCTGCCGGAGTTGGCCGCGGCGTTCCAAACCCGCCCGGCCAGCCACGTGTGCGTCCACACCGTCCACGACCCCGACCGGCTCCGGCGCACCGGCGTGGCCGTGCTCGACCCCCACGATCGTGTTGTGGAATTCGCCGAGAAACCGGCGGCGCCGAAAACGTCGTGGGCGGTCCCGCCGATCTACCTTTTCCCACGGGCGACATTGTCGCAGGTGGCGGCGTATGTGGGCGGCGGCGGCTCCAGAGACGCGCCCGGGCATTTTCTCGAATGGCTGTGCCGGCGGGAGCCGGTCTACGCCTACCGCATCCGCGGCGCGATCCATGACATCGGCACTCCGGAATCGCTCGAGGCCGCGCGCCGCCTGTTTGCCCCCGGCCCGCGCTCATGAACCTCCCCGGGAGAGGTTCGTCGTCCCGACGATTCTGGCCCCCAGAACGAAACCTTCACGGCACACGCGCCACCACCAAATCGTCGAAGCGAATTGGCGTCCCCGAAATCGGGTGCCCGGAAATCAGGGGCCGGCCCAGGGGGGGTTCCTTGGATTCGTCGAAGGCGATCATCCAGGAATCGGGCTCGGGGGTGTCCTGTTTCCAGGCTTTGCCTTCGATTTTCCACTGGGTTGCGCTCACCTTGCGGACTTGGAGGCGCATCCTTGTCCACGTGCCGGATTCCCACCCGCAAGGCACGCTGGCGACGCGCTCGTCGCCCTTGAACAGTTCCAGGGCGCGCTTTGCCGGCGCCAACTGCAGCTCGTATCCGCCAAGGCCATTGAGCCCCACCGCCAGCACCGGCATCCGCCGTCCCCTGCGCGTGCCATGGAGCCGGGCCGACACCGCCAGCCCGTCCTTTCCCGCGGGACCGAAGAGCAGCGCGTAATCGTCCGCGGGCGCGTCGGGTCCCTCGAGGAACCGGTTGTTGTCGGCCGACCGGACCACAAACGCGCCGTTCAACACGAGAAACCCCTCCGGCAGCCGGTTGCCGTCGGCCTGCTCGAAATCCTGCGCATACACGACTGCCGGGGCGGAGGTGCGGCCGATGGTGCCGGCGGCCTGGTCGCTTTCCATGCGCGCGGCAATCCACGCGGCGAGGGTCGAACTGCCCTGCCCATAACCGCCCGGCAACCTCACGAAATCGCTCGTCTGGATCTTGGGCGGTTGACCCCAGTGTGCCGGAAAGGGCTTCGTCACACCCCCCAGGACGACCGCCGTGGAAAGCGCCCAGACCAAGCCCATCGCACGCCAGCCATCGATCGCATTACGTTTCATGCATCTATGCATAACCCATTGGGCCCGGCACGCAACTCCGGACGCGCGCGGGGGGGGGGATGCAAACGCGCGAGGACGCGGGAAACGCAAGCTGGGATTCGGGCTGGATGAGGCGTGTGGAGCGGCCGCTGGCGGCACCATCGCGTGAGCGTGTGCGGTCTTTCGCGGGCCGTGCCACGCCTCATTCGTTTCTGAGCGCCTGGATCAGTGGGCCTCGGAGCGCGAACCAGGACGCCACCCATGTCCAGATCCAGCCGCTGGCCAGCACACCCGCCAGGGTCAGCCCCAGGGTTCGCCAGCCCATCTTGGTTTCCGGCGCCAGCCATTGGGGGAGGATGGCGACGAACGCGGCGCCGATGCCCAGCGCCAGGCCCAGCGCCAGCAGACAGCCGTGCTCCCCCAACACCAGTCTGCGCAACGCGCGGCGCCGAAACCCCACCGCCAGCAGCAGCGCCAGTTCGCTCCGCCGCTCGAGCACATTGCGCAGCACCACCACCCCCAACCCGGCACTGCCCAGCAGCAATCCCAGCCCGCCCAAAACCTGGAACGTGCCCAAATACGTGTTCTGCACCGCGTTAAACTCCGCCAGCCGCCGCGACGCCATCGTCAGCTCCAGCCCCGTGTCCTGCAGGGCACGCGAGAGCCGGGATGCCACCGCGTCAACACGGTCCGCGGACGCGTCCACGAGAAACCGCCGATAACCGCTTTCGCCGGGAAACCGCCGGACGAAGGCGTCTTCGGCAATCACCAGGTGGCCTTGGAGAACGGAGTTGGCCAGCGCCCCCACAATGCGCACCTTGAAGGGCCGGCCCCGCTCGTCGGTGTAGTCCAGGGTGTCCCCAACCCGTTTGCCCATCGCCCAGCGGATCGACGCCAGGTCGCCCACCGCGGGCACCGCAGCCTCTGCGGAAAGCGCGCCGGAACCGGACGCCCCCGGGGCGCGCGTCTCGAGCAATTGCCAACCCTCGGCGCGGTCGAGTCCCTCGGCCACCTGAGCGAAGGCAAACGCCTGCCGCTCCGCCAGCAATGTCGGCCGCACACCCAGCAGCCGCGGACGCTGCGCCCGGTTCAAGTTGAGGCAACTCGCCTCGTCACCCTCCCGCATGCGCATCGGCACCACGCTCACCCCCTCGAGATCCGCAGCGTCGATGGCGTAGAAGTCGCGCCCGGCCGCCGTGTTCAGATCCCGCACCACCGGCAGGCTGGATTCGCCCACCAGCGCAAACCCGCCCGTTCCCGACGACCGCCGCCCGGCATCACGGCTCGCGTCCAGGGTGAACGCCCCGATGGCCGCCACCAGGAAACTGCCGCAGGCCAGCAGGCCCACCACCGCGAGACTCCGCGTGCGGCGCCGCGACACTCCCCGAATGGCCAGCGCGGCCGAAGTCAGCGTGCCATGGCGCGGCTGCGTCTTCGCCAGCCGCTGGAGCCACACGGCCACAAACGCCATCCCCGATAATAACAACAGCCAGCCCGCGCCAAAAAACACCCCAGCGCTGCCCGCGTCGCCTCCGGCCAGCGCCCATCCCAACAGCGCCGCCGCCCCCGCCAGACAACTCCAGCCGGCCAGCGCGGCAGGCGACCCCAAACGAGCCAGCGCACGCGGCTGTGGTCCGTCATGACGGCGCGCCGGCGCACCGAGGTCTCCCGCCAGCAGGCTTCGGGCGGGCTGCCGAGCGTGATGACGCAGCGTCAGCCAGAGCGTCACCACGCACACGAGCACGGACGCCACTCCGCCGAGCAGCAGGGTGAGCGGCGTGACATGAAAACCCAGGGTCGGAGTGCCCACAGCCTCGCGCCAGAGCGTCGTCAGCCCGCCCAGCATCGCGTGCGCGTAGCCCAGCCCCCCCGCCATCCCCACCCCACCCCCGACCGCCGCCAGCGCGATGCCCTCAGCCAGAAACAGACGCCGCACCTGGCGCGCCTCGAATCCCAGGGCCAACAGCGTGCCCACCTCCCGGATGCGCTGTTCGAGACCGAACTGAAACAGCAACCCCATCAGGATCAGCGATGCCAGGATCAGAAAGAAACTGAACCCCAGGAAAAGCCCGCCAAAATCCTGGGACTGGCGCGCGGCCTGGAGAGCATGGTGCCGGACGGCGACAATCGGCAACCCCACGTCGCCCGCCTTGAGCGTGGCCTGCAGGTTTTTCACCACAACGCGCGCCATGGTCGTGCCGGGCACGGCCCCTGGCAGCGGATACCGTATGGCCGTCAGCGATCCAAACCGGCTGGCCCACATGGCTTGCCCCGCCGCCAGCGTCACAAACGCCTTGGGCGTCCCCCGGTGCTTCTCCCAATACTCCTCGTCCTTCTCCCGGATCTTGTGCACCAACGGAAACCCCGTGTCCCAGTCCCGCGTGCGCTCCGCGCGCGCGATGCCGGGAAAATCCGGCATCAGGGTGCGGTCCGCGTGCATCCCGGCAAGAGGCACGATGGACCGGACGCGGAACTGGTTGGTGCGTTGGACGAGGGCGCTGCCGGAATCGACGACGTAATAGCTCAGGTCCACCGTGGCGCCAGGCCGGAGACTCAGATCCTCCGCGAGCCATTGGTTGACGACGATTTCGTCGTCGCGCAGGTCGGGGGGCACGTAGGGCGCCGTGGTGGCCGTGACCATCGAATAGGGCGTCGCGCGCTCGCCGGCGCGGATGAGGTTTGCCAAATACGTCAGCAAAGGCACCCCGTTGGTGACCGCCGACACGCGGCGGAAATCGCCTTCGTCGTCCGAGCGCAACCTCAACACCACAGCCGTCTCCGCAAATCCCGTCTGCGGCGCGGGAGTGATCGCCGCGCGCGCCACTCGGTCGTCGAGAAAAACACGGCGGGTCTGAAGGGTCACGTGGCGTTCGGCCAGGGCCGCCCAGGCCGCCGCGTCCGGCGCCGGCAAGGGCGCCGGCAGCGCGCGGGTGTCGGAGGCGTCCCCGGCCGGCGCGGACGCCCCGGCGCCGGGGCGAGGGTCGCGTGCGGTCACGTCGTATTCGGTGTGGCGGGGGTGCCAGACTTGCTCCAGGACGTTGCTCCACACCCACGCCGTCCGTGCCGCGTCGAGGACCCGCGCGTGAGCACTCGGCCAGCGAGGGTGCGCCCGGGGCAGCCAGGACACGATCCGCTCCATGAGGCGCCGCGCCGGGCTCAACTTGGAACGATGCGCCACCTGCCCCAGCAAGAGCACATTGGCCCGCCCCTCGAGTTCGAGCGCGCGGCTCAGTTCGTCGTGGCGCACAAAGGCGTTCAAAGGCGGCACCTGTCTGGGCTGCAGGCTGAAGTCGCCGCCTTCCGCGGCCGGCACGATGGCGTCCACCTTGAGTCGCAACGCCACGGCCGAGTGCGCCTGGTCGGCAATGGCGGCATCGCTTGGCAGCAAGCCCGGCTTGTGGAGTCGCAGGACCAGGGTGTCGCCCGCCTGCGCGCCCAGGTGTTGTGCGAGCGCCTCGTTGAGAAACACCCCCCCAGGCGGCGGCACGCGCACGCGTTCCGACGCCACATCCTTCCAGGCCAGCGGCTGCGGCCATTGCGTCGAAAGCCGCACCCCGGGTTTGAGCGCCACCCCCGATTCTCCCGCGTCCGAATCCGGGCCGGTGCACGTGCTGATCGCCTGGATCCGGTTGGCCCGGCGGGTGCCGTCCGGCCGGGCGATTGTGCCGGGAAGCAGGAGAAAGGCGCCGGCGCCGCGGCTGGTGTCGAGGGCGCCGGAGAGCCACAGGGGGATTGCTGCAGACTGAATCCGCCGCTCCAGACCGGCACTGAAGAAGCGGTCGTTGCCGAGAATGGCCGCCCCGGTGCCGCCCAGCTTCTCGAGGTTGCCCCGGCGCAGGCTCTCCCGCACCGAGTCGCCCACCACCAGCGCGCCCATCAACGCCGCGCTCCCCACCGCCGCCCCGAGCACCACCCCGAGATGGGCGCGCCAGTGGTGCCGCAGGCTGCGAACAATCAGCGTCCGAAACGTCATCCGCGCGGCCCCTCCCCGTCCGTCAGCCGCCCGTCGCGCAGTTCGAGCACGCGCCCCATCTGCCGGGCCAGATCGGGCGCGTGGGTGACGACGACCAGGGTGACGGCCTGTTCACGGTTCAGTTCGACCAGCAGTCGCCCCAACTCTGCGGCCGACCCCCGGTCCAGCGCGCCGGTGGGCTCGTCCGCCAGGAGCAGCTTGGGCCGGTTGATCAGGGCGCGCACCACCGCCACACGCTGGCGTTCCCCGCCGGACAACTGGCCCGGCCGGTGCCCCAGCCGCCTCCCCAGCCCCACCCGCTCCAGCAACAGCCGCCCACGCTCCTCCGCCTCCCGCCCCGCGCCGCCGTCGGGATGAGCCAGCGTCGGCACCAGCACATTCTCCAGCACGGTGCAATGCGGCAGCAGGTGGTGCGATTGAAACACAAATCCCAGCTGCCGGTTCCGCACCGCGGCCAGTGCGTGTTCCCCGAGATCCTGCAGGTCTTGACCCCCCAGCCAAACCTCGCCCGACGTGGGCCGGTCCAGGGCCCCCATGAGGTTGAGCAGCGTGCTCTTGCCCGAGCCGGATGGGCCGACGACGGCCACCGATTCCCCCGCGGCAATCTCGAGTGTGATGTCCCGCAACACTGCCAGCGCCCCGGCCCCCTCCGCGGTGTCGAACTGTTTCGAGACGCGGACCAGTCGCAGCAGGGGCTCGGGCGTTGCCATGCGGTTGGTTGTAGACGCGAACACGCGCCCGGAACAGCAGAAAGTGCGCTCAACGCTCAACGCTCAACGCTCAACGCTCAACGCTCAACTTGCGCGCTTGAAGGCACAACGATGGCGGGCAAAAAAAGGGGGGAGCCCATGTTTCTGCCCGGGATACTTCCGCCTTCCTTTCGTCAGCGGGGCATCGGCATGCCGGCGTGAGGTCGGGACGCCCCACGCCAACGCACGAGAAATGAAGATATAAAAGCCCAACCATGCGGCGCAGCGAACCCGGCGTAGCGTCACTCATTGGCCTGGCCTTCGCGGGCCGTCGCTGCCGGGTCGCTGGCTTTGGCGTTCGTCCCAGTTTCTGAACCAAGAAAGCTCCGCCACCGCGGCGGGGATGGGGGCTCGCTAGCGCATGAGCGCCTCGATCTCGTCGGGCTCGATGGGGATGTCGGCCATCAGGTCCACGGGACCGTCGGGGGTGACGACGACGTTGTTTTCGAGGCGCACGCCGAAGCCTTCCTCGGGGATGTAGATGCCGGGCTCGACGGTGAGCACCCAGCCGGGGGCGAAGGGTTGCTCCATGAACCCGACATCGTGCACGTCCAAGCCCAGCACGTGCCCCAGGCCGTGCATGAAATACTTCTTCAGCGCGGGCTTGGCCGGGTCCTGCCCCCGGACATCACGCGGCGTGAGCAATCCGAGCCGGAGCAGTTCCTCCTGGGTCAGGGCTTCGGCTTCCTTCTGCCAGTCCCGGTGCAACTTGCCCGGGACGGTGGCCCGGATCATCGCGCGCAAAATCCGCAGCACGGCCCGGTAGACCTGCCGCTGGCGGCGGGTGAAGCGTCCGTTGACGGGGATGGTGCGGGTGAGGTCGGAGTTGTAGTTGGCGTAGCTGGCAGCCACATCGAGCAGGAGGACCTCGCCCTTGCGGCACGGCTGGTCGTTCTGCAGGTAGTGGAGCACGCACGCGTTGGCCCCGGCCGCAACGATCGGGTTGTAGGCGAACTTCGCCCGGTTCCGGACGAACTCGTGGGCGAACTCGGCTTCGACCTCGCACTCGTTCACGCCGGGCTTCACGAACTTCAACACGCGCAGGAAGGCGCGTCGCGTGATGCCGCACGCGTGCCGGATCAGGCCGAGTTCAGTCTCGGACTTGACGGCACGCAGCGGGTGCATCAATTGGGCGAGACGGTGGTAGCGGTGAAGCGGGTAACGCGCCTGGACGTCGCGGATGAAGCGGGCGTCGCGGGTTTCGACCTCGACGACGGCGCGTTTGTGTTCGTTGCTGTTGAGGTAGACGCGGTCCATCTCGCACATGAGCTTGTGGAACTCGGCCCGGAACTCGGACAGCCAGCGGACCTGCCTGATGCCCGAGATCCGGGTCGCCTCGTCCCGGGACAGCTTGTGCCCCTCCCAGGTCTTGAGGTGCTCGTTCGGCTCCCGCAGAAACAGCATTTCGCGCTGGGTCTCGTCGAACGCATCCGGCGCGAGCACCAGGATGCTCTCCTCCTGCTCGACGCCGGCCAGGTAGAACAGGTCGGAGTTGGGCTGCATGACGAGCGTGCCGTCGGCGTTGGTGGGCAGCACGTCGTTGGCGTTGACCACCGCCAGCGACCGTCCCCGCATCTGCTGGACAAGCCGCTCGCGGTTGGCGATGAACAGTTGTGGATCAATCGGGTGGTGTCGCATAAATTCCAATCCTAAATCACCCGCGCCCGGCCCCGCCCCTGGACGACCTCGCCGATGATCCACGCGGCCTGGCCGCGGGCCCGGATGAACCGCAACACGGCGTCCGCCCGGCCGGGGTGCGCCAGCACGGTCATGCCGATGCCCATGTTGAACACCCGATACATCTCGGTCTCCGCCACACGGCCGCACCCGGCGATGAGCGTGAAGACCGGCGGCACCGGCCAGCCGCCCTTGCGGATGACCACGTCGCACGTCCGGGGCAGAACGCGCGGGATGTTGTCGATGAACCCGCCGCCGGTGATGTGGGCCAGGGCGTGGATGGGGCCTGCGCCCGGCGGGGTGCGGCGCGCCGGATGGAAGCGCTCCAGCAGCGCCCGGACCAGCGGGCCGTAGCTGACGTGAACCGCCAGCAGCGCGTCGCCGAGCGTGGTGCCCAGTTCGGGGATGCGCTGCGCGAGCTTGAATTTCCTCCGCTGCAACAGAACCCGGCGCGCCAGCGAATAGCCGTTGGTGTGCAGCCCGCTCGAGGCCAGCCCGATCACCACATCGCCGCACCGCACGGATTTCGCGCCGTCCAGAATCCGGTCCCGTTCGACGGCGCCCACGATGGTGCCGCTGATGTCGTATTCGCCGGGCCGGTAAAAGCCGGGCATCTGGGCGGTTTCACCCCCGATGAGGGCGCAGCCGTTCTCGGCACAGGCGCGGGCGAAGCCGGCCAGGATCCGGGCGAAGACGCGCGGTTCGAGTCTGCCGGTGCCGAGGTAATCGAGGAAGAAGAGGGGTTCGGCGCCGAGCACGGCGATGTCGTTGACGCAATGGTTGACGAGGTCGGCGCCGATGGTGTCGTGCCGGTGCATGGCAAAGGCAATCTTGAGCTTGGTGCCGACGCCGTCGACGCTCGACACCAGGACCGGCCGGCGGTAGCGGCGGGGGTCCAGCGCGAAAAGCCCCCCGAACCCGCCCACCTTGCCCAGCACGCCGCGCCGATGCGTGGACGCCAGGAGCCGGGGCAGGCCGGCCTTGACCCGATTGCCCAAGGCGATGTCCACACCGGCGGCCGCGTAGGCGGATGGTTTCATGCGGCGCGAAGTAAATCGCCAGAAGGCATCCCCCGCCAAGCCCAAACTTGGCCGATCCTCCTGCGTGCCTGCTTGATTGCTGGCAAAACACCACTAAGCTCGCCCCGCATGGAACTGGCCGATTTCATCCGAATCGGGTGTCATCCACTGCCGCTGCGGTTTCTCATCATCGGCGGCTACGCCGTGGCCGCGCACGGGCACACACGGTCGACATGTTGGGCAACCCGCGGTACCAACGGTTGTTTCTGAAATATCGAAACCAAGAACTGTTCGACACCTTTGTCCGACTCCTGCGCGATCCATGACGCAAGTCAGCCGAGCTTGGAACTGGACCTTCCACAAGGTGAGACATTCCGCGGTTTGCCGCCACGTCTCCCGTTGGGGGCGTTGATGCAACGCAATCGCCAACTCCGCGCGTGGTTCCCTTGCGGACTCCGCAGCGCCGAAGATCGCTGGCGGGCAAAAACCGCTGTTGCATTTTCCCTCTGAGGCTTCGAGGACAGCACGGGGATGGCGCCTCGAGGATTTTGCGGACCGGATGGGTGAAGTTGAACTGGCCGTTGCACGGCCGCCGAGGTGCCGCGCCGGAGGATCTGCGTAAAAAAGCTTGTCCGTTGCGGACCTCCGGCGCATCGTCTGCGCCCAAAACCATGCGGCTCGTGATCCGGGATACGGAGATTGAGCCTGGAAGCCTATGCCACGACGCAACGACATTCACAAGGTCCTGATCATCGGTTCGGGGCCGATCATCATCGGGCAGGCGTGCGAGTTCGACTACTCGGGCACCCAAGCCTGCAAAGCCCTCCGGTCCCTCGGCTACCAGATCGTTCTCGTCAACTCGAACCCGGCGACCATCATGACCGACCCTGGCATGGCGGACGTGACCTACATCGAGCCGCTCACCCTGCAGTGCCTCACGGACATCATCGAGAAGGAGCGCCCCGACGCCCTCCTGCCCAACCTGGGCGGCCAGACCGGACTTAATCTGTCCTCACAGCTCGCCAAAGCCGGCGTCCTCGCCAAATACAACGTCCGCCTCATCGGCGTGGAGGCGGACGCGATCGAGAAGGGGGAGGACCGGATTGTGTTCAAGGAGACGATGCGGCGGCTGGGGATTGAGATGCCCCGCAGCGCGCCGGCGTTCAGCATCGAGGAGGCGGAAAAGGTGGCGGCGGAGTTGGGGTATCCGGTGGTGATCCGGCCGGCGTACACGCTGGGCGGCACGGGGGGCGGGCATGTGTATAACGTCGAGGAACTGCGTGTGATCGCCGGGCGCGGATTGGCGGCCAGCATGGTGGGTCAGATTCTGGTCGAGGAGAGCGTGCTGGGCTGGGAGGAGCTGGAGCTGGAGGTGGTCCGGGACGCGAAGAACCAGATGATCACGGTGTGTTTCATCGAGAACGTGGACGCGATGGGGGTGCACACCGGCGACTCCTATTGTGTGGCGCCGATGCTGACGATCGACCCGAAGCTGCAGGCCAAGCTGCAGGAATACTCCTACCGCATCGTCGAGTCCATCGGCGTCATCGGCGGCACCAACATCCAGTTCGCCCACGACCCCCAGACCGGCCGCGTTGTCGTCATCGAAATCAACCCGCGCACGTCCCGCTCCTCCGCGCTGGCCTCCAAAGCCACCGGCTTCCCCATCGCGCTCATCTCCGCCGAGCTCGCCGGCGGCCTCACCCTGGACGAAATCCCTTATTGGCGCGAGGGCACGCTGGAGAAATACACGCCCTCGGGCGACTATGTCGTCGTGAAGTTCCCGCGCTTCGCCTTTGAGAAGTTCAAGGGGTCGGAGGACAAGCTGGGCACGCAAATGCGGGCGGTGGGCGAGGTGATGAGTATCGGCAAGCACTACAAGGAGGCGTTTCAGAAAGCCATCCGCTCCCTGGAAAACGGGCGGCACGGCCTGGGCTTCGCCAAGGATTTTCACGAGCAGCCGCTCGAGGAATTGATGCGGCTGCTCAACGAGCCCTCCAGCGAACGGCAGTGGATCATGTACGAGGCGCTCCGCAAAGGCGCCACGGTCGCCGCCCTCCACGCCAAAACCCACATCAAACCCTGGTTCATTGAGCAGATGAAAGAACTCGTCGACTTGGAAGAAACCCTGCTCAAACACAAGGGCAAGGCGTTGCCCGACAACCTGCTCGTCCGGGCCAAGAAGGACGGCTTCGCCGACGCCTACCTCAGCAAGCTGCTCGGCATCCCCGAACCCCGCCTGCGCGAGCAGCGCGCCCGGCTCGGCGTCGTCGAAGCCTGGGACGCGGTCCCCGTGAGCGGCGTCGAGGAAGCCGCCTACTACTATTCCACCTACAACGGCCGCGACCGCGTCCCGGTGAGCAAGCGCAAGAAGGTCATGGTGCTCGGCGGCGGCCCCAACCGCATCGGCCAGGGGATCGAGTTCGACTACTGCTGCGTCCATGCCGCCATGGCCCTGCGCGAAGCCGGCTACGAAACCATCATGGTCAACTGCAATCCCGAGACGGTGTCCACCGATTACGACACGTCGGACAAGCTCTATTTCGAGCCGCTGACGGTCGAGGACGTGCTCGCGATTTACCAGAAGGAGAAGCCCGAGGGTGTGCTGGTCCAGTTCGGCGGCCAGACCCCACTCAATATCGCCAAGGATATCGAAGCCGCGGGCGTCAAGGTCCTCGGCACCACCCCGGACGTCATCGACCTCGCGGAAGACCGCGACCGCTTCCGGCAGATGATGGAGAAGATGGGCATCCCCATGCCCGAGTCCGGCATGGCCAGCACCTTCGACCAGGCCAAGGCCGTCGCCGACCGCATCGGCTACCCCGTCATGGTCCGCCCCTCTTTCGTGCTGGGCGGACGCGCCATGGAGGTGGTTCACGACGAGGCCATGCTGCAAGAGTATGTTGCCCGGGCCGTGGACGTCGCCCCCGACCGCCCCATCCTCATCGATCGTTTCCTGGAAAATGCCATCGAAGCCGAAGCCGATGCCCTCGCCGACGGCACTGACGCCTTCGTGCCGGCCGTCATGGAACATATCGAACTGGCCGGCATCCACTCCGGCGACTCCGCCTGCGCCATTCCGCCCGTCACGCTCCCCGGACGGCACCTGCAGACCATTGAAGACTACACGCTGCGCATCGGGCGGGAGCTGCAGGTCTGCGGCGTCATGAACATCCAATACGCCATCTGCCAGGACAAGGTCTACGTCCTCGAAGCCAACCCCCGTGCCTCCCGAACCGTCCCGCTGGTCTCCAAGGTCTGCAATGTGCCCATGGCCCGCATCGCCACCCAACTCATGCTCGGCACCCAACTCGCCGTCCTCAAGCTCCGCCGCCAAACCATCCCCTACTTCGGCGTCAAGGAAGTCGTGCTGCCCTTCAACATGTTCCCGGAAGTCGACCCCGTCCTCGGCCCCGAAATGCGGTCCACGGGCGAAGTGCTCGGCATGGCCCCCAGCTTCGGACTGGCCTACTTCAAATCCCAGGAAGCCGCCACCCCCCAGCTGCCCCTCCAGGGCACCGTCTTCATCTCCGTCACCGACAAGGACAAGCCCCTCATCCTCGACGCCGCACGCCGCTTCCAGGAACTCGGGTTCCGCCTCAAAGCCACCGAGGGCACCTGCGAGTTTCTCCAACACCACGGCGTGAAAGCCGAACGCAGCTTCAAAGTCCGCGAACACCAACGCCCCAACATCGCCGACGAAATCAAAAGCCGCGAAATCCAACTCGTCATCAACACCCCCATGGGCAAAGCCAGCAAGTCCGACGACGGCTACATCCGCAAAGCCGCCGTCAAATACAAAATCCCCTACCTCACCACCCCCGCCGCCGCCCGCGCCTCCGTGGTGGGCATCGCCGAATACCGCGCCGGGCGGGCCGGGGTGAAATCCCTCCAGAGCTACCACCAGGATCTCCAGTGAATCACCGCCGGCGGCGCACGCCCACGGTGCGCAAGTCAATCGGCTGGAAGCCGACGCGGCTTGCGGGCGAGCCGGGACGCAGGGTGAAGTCGTCCCTGGCCGGGTTGGCGAACTGGGGGTTGGCGATGAGACTGTTGGTGTCCTGGCCGCGTGCCTGCCACTGCGCGAAGGACCCTTTGGCAAAGCGGACCTCGCCGCCGGCTTCGGGCCAGTAGAGGTTGGATTGGAAGAGGTAATTGCTGTCGTCGTAATTGCCGCCGAGCAGCACGCCGCGGTTCCAATACACCAGGTTGCGTTCGAACGTGAAGCTGCGATGCGATTCCGGGCGGCTGCGCTGGATCTGGTGGTCGCGGGCGAAGGCGAACACGTTGTTGCGGACGATGTTGTCTTTGCCGTAGTGCTGGTGGAACCCGCCGTGAGTGGTGCGGCAGACCACATTGTTCTCAGCCAGGATGCGCGTGGTGCCTTCGTCGAAGTAGATGCCCCAGCCGCCGTAGCGGATGCCGGCGATGTCGTGCCAGAGGTTGTTGCGGATAACCGTTCCGGCCTGGAGGCCCAGCGTGTAAATGCCCGCCATGTCGCTGAGAATGGGACCGTCCCCGTCGGACTTCACGCCGATGTGATGGACGTGGTTGAACGCGACGGTGTTGTTGGTGGCCCGCGCCTCGCCGTAACCCCACGTCCAGCCGATCGAAATGCCCGTGTAGTAGAAGTCGTGAATGTGATTGTGCAGAAG
Source organism: Verrucomicrobiota bacterium (assembly GCA_016935555.1). Classification (GTDB taxonomy): domain Bacteria; phylum Verrucomicrobiota; class Verrucomicrobiia; order Limisphaerales; family JAFGQR01; genus JAFGQR01. The sequence continues at coordinate 149,635 of JAFGQR010000011.1, read as the reverse complement.
CCGATTCGACGGCGACTGCCCGATCCAAATCCCGATCGCGCTGTGAAACATCTGGCCGCCGTCGTGAATATGGCAGTCGACAACCTCGTTGTCGCGCGCCACCTCGGCCGGATTCCTGCGCAGCATGGTCTCCCCCAACTTGATGCCCCCCGCCCCCAAGTCGCCCAGGTCGCAGCCATGAATCGCATTGGACCGGCAGCCGCGCCCCAGTTCGAGCGCGTAACCGCCCAGGTGCACAAACCGGCACCCCTCGAACGCCACCTCCCGCACACCCTCCCCCCGCACCGCCCCAGGCACACCCACCGCCGCCTGCGCAAAACCGCCCACATCAGCCTTGGGCGGCGGCCAGACCTGCGCCTTGTCCTTGCCCGCATCGAAGCCGTCCGGGAAATACCATTCGCTGTGCGCGAACGTCAGGTTCTCAAAGCTCAGCCGCTCGATGAAACCACCCGCCTCCGGCTTGCCGTCGAACCGCACCAGTTCCGACAGCACCGGCGCGATCGCCTCGATGCCCTCCATGGACTCGCCCGGCTTCGGCGCGTAATACAACACCCCCGCCGCCCGGTCCAAATACCACTCGCCCGGCGCATCCAGCAATTCCCGAACGTGCTCGAGATAATACAGGTCCCCCGCGTCCAGCTTGAACACGCTGTGCTTGCCAAAATTCACCAGGCGCTGCGCCTCGTCCACACGAACCACCGGCAGATGCGATTCCACCCAGCGATTCATCACGCGCACCTCGCCGTGCGCAACCGTGGGCCAGGCCTGCAAATCAGCGGCCTTGAACCGGAACTGCGCCTGCCCCTCGCTCCACGCCACCCCAGCCTTCGCCTCCGGAATTGATTCCACCGCCAAATAGCCCCGGTTCGGATGCCGCGCCCGCGGTCGCCGCTCGCCATTGACCCAGAGCTGACGAAAATACCACCGCCCCTCCCGCACCTCCGAAAGCTCCGCCGCCCACACCGCCCTGCCGTTCAGCGAGGCCGCTTTCCACCCCGTGATCCGCCGGCCGCCGCTGAACACCGGCCGCCGCTCCCCGACGCCCACATAGCGGATCCGTCCCCGGGCCGGTGCGCTGTCTTCGAGGGTGAACCTCACGGGTTCGCCCAAAAAATAGTGTCCCCCCTGAATCCCCACGATCGCCACGTCCCCGGGCGCGCGCCCGGGTGCGCGTGTCCATGCCCGCACCGCGTCGCGCGCGCGCCCCAGCGTCGCAAACGGCCCGTCCGTCCGAGCCTCGTTCGGCGCGGCCTGCGTGCCGGACCAGCGGTCGTTGCCGCGGGGGGCGACGTGGAAGCCCGGGGCGACCGCGTGGGGTTCGGCGGCCGCGGGGCAGCTTGCGATCCCGAGGCCGAGCCACGGCACACACACCAGGGAAAGCAGCACGCCGCGGAGGATGCCGTGCCGATGATGAAAATGCATGCGAGGTGTTCGGTTCATTGGAATGCATAGACTCACCCCCCGGCGAATTCTTCAACCAAAATCGACGATCCCCGAACCACGGAACCACGCGTCCGCGCACGATGTTGATCCCGCGCGACAACCGCTCCGGAACAACAACGGTTTATGGGAAGAGCTTGCGCGCATCGGAGCCATGAACCGGCGTGTGTAATTGGCAATTGCAAATTGAAAATTGAAAATTGAGGATTGAAAATTGTTCGGTTCATGGGAAGCGCCATCCGGCGCCGGCGGGCGGAACGCCGGGGCGCCCGGAGTGCGACACAGGGCAAGCCGATCCCAGGACCGGAAGCCGCCGCGGGGCGGCGGCGCAGCATCCTCGACGTTTCCGCAGCTCGCGGAACTCGATCCATCTCCCATGCCGCTGAAGCGTCGAGGCTTCTAGCCGAGTGTCCACGGCTCGCGCATGGGGCGCAGCTTGAGCCTGCGGTTGGCGCCGGCATCGTTGAGAAACTGCTCCTTCTTCGGGTCCCACACCAGCTTGCGGTCGACCCGCGTGGCGATGTCGCTCAGATGGCACAGCGTGTCGGCGATGACCGCGTCGTCGACGGGGCAGATGGCGGGCTGGCGGCTGCGGACGGCCTCGATGAAATTGCGGGTATGGCCGGTGCTCACGGGCAGCGGCCGGTCTGAGGGTTCAAGCGGCTGTTCGGCGAGGGCTTCGGGCCGGGTGACAAGGCCGCCGCGGAAGACGTGGACCCAGCCGTCGGTGCCTTCGAAGGCGGTGCCGTGGTCATGGATCTGCCCAAACCGGGCGCGCCACTCCTTGAAATCGTTCATCGCGTTGGGCTCGCACCCGTTGCGCGTGCCGCGATACCAAAGCCGCACCCCGTCGGCGAACCGGAATGCCACGTCCCACGCGACCGACGTGTTGCAGGCGCCTTCGGTGGGGATGACCGCCTTGCCTTCGACCTCGAGCGGACCCTCCATCATGGCAGGGTGCCCCCAGTAGGCGATGTCCAGCGGGTGCACCCCCCAGCCGGCGATGAATCCCAGGGCGTAGTCGTAGTTGAACCACCATGTCTTCCAACCACCCGGCGGCACGTTGTCAAACGCCTTGTTGTCCGTGTAGGGCGTGTAAGGCGCCGGGCCGAGCCAGAAATCGTAATCCAAACCCGCCGGCACCTTCGCCGCCTTCGTGGAACCGCCCGGATGGCTGGCCGAGCTCCAGACGTCGATTTGCTTGAGTTTGCCGATCCGGCCGTTGCGGACCAGTTCGCAGGCCCGGCGGAATTCCCGGCTTGACCGCTGCTGGGTGCCGAACTGGAAGACGCGCTTGTGCTCGCGGCACACCTGGCGCAGCCTCTGGTCCTCCTCGATCGTCAGGCCCAGCGGCTTCTCCACATACATGTCCTTGCCGGCCTTGGCGGCCGCCACGGCCACCGGCACATGCCAGTGGTCAGGCGTCGCAATCAACACCGCGTCAATGTCCCCGCGCGCCAGGACCTCGCGAAAATCGCCGTAGGGCTTGCAGTCCCGGTTCTGATACCGCTGGTTCACCTGGTTCACCGCCTGGTCGAGATTCAACTTGGCCACATCACACACCGCAACCACTTGGACGCCCGCCTGGGCGAGAAACCCGGCCATCACTCCCCTGCCCTGCGGCCCCACGCCGATGGCCGCCACCACGATGCGGTTGCTGGGCGCGGGGGCGCCGTCGGCCCCGCGTGCGGAGGCGGGAACGAGGGTTGGAAAGGCCGAGGCGGCCAGGGCGGCGGTGGTGGTGCGCCGGATGAAGCGCCGTCGGGTCATGGTGGTTTTGTTCATGCCGCCGATCCTACCTCGAGACGGACCGGCGAGTCAAAGGCGGAGAATGTGCCGCTCCGGCGGCGTGCGGCACGCCGACCGGAACATCCTGCTGGGCATGACGGCCGGGGATGACGCCCGTCGTCGAACGCTCGACCGACCTGGTGGTTTGGGAAACCGTCGCCACCCGCATCGCCGACCAGTGCGTGCTGCAACTCACCAACCCGCCTTCAGCCAATACGACGGAATTCTGCCGGGCGATGCGCCGCGACTGAGCGCCGTCGCCCCATGCGGCCCCACGGAAAAAGCGCATCGAACACGCTTGATGAAGCGGTGAGTATCTGCGCACTATCACCGCATTCAACGTTGAATGCCGCACCGTCAATCCGCCATCCAAAAGGAGTCGCCATGAAATCCAGAAACATCCAGCCCCCCGCCCGAGCCCGCCACGCGGAACTTCGCCGGGCGCTATCGGCACTGAAGGCCGCCGAGGAAGAAGCGCACGAAGCCAAACTGAAAGCGCGCCAAACCAAAGCAAAACTCAAAGCCGCCAGGAAGACACACAAGCGCGCCCGCAAGGCGGCCAAGGCAGCCAGGAAAGCGCTGGCTGCCGCATCGAAGGCGATGCAAAAGGCCAAAGCCGCAGCCGCCAGCCATGCCCCCCGGAAAGCAAGGCCGCCAAAGCGGGCACAGGCCAAAGCGGTATCCGCTACCACCCGAAAGGACACGGGCCGCGCCAACCAGCGCGCCAGGATGGCCCGTGGGAAATCCACGTCTCCACCGCCAAGGCCAGTTGCGCCAACGCGCCCCAGACCGCGCGTGCCGCGGCTGCCCCGTCCCGCCCCGACGCTGGCGGAGGCAAACCGGCCCTGCGACCAGCCCGTGAGCGCGCCGCAGGACGCACCCATGCCTTCCGGCTCCGCCTTCAACCCGAGTGCCTCCTGATGGGCACAATACTCCTGCCCGCATTCGGCTCTCTCCATGACCCTCTCCCGGAAATCCTCGCCCCGCCGCCCGCCGGACGTGGCCGCGCATCTTGAGCGCGTCCTCAAGGAGCGGTGGCGGCGGTATCGCAAGGCCTTCGACCGGTGCCGGCGGAATTTCTCGGAAGACCTCGTGCACCAGCTGCGCGTCGAAACCCGCCGGCTTGTGGCGCTCCTGAACCTGCTCGACGCCCTCGTCACCGTCAGGGCACTGCAGGACCTGCGCCACGCCGTGAAGAAGTTGTTCCGCAGTTCCGCCCGCCTCCGCGATACCCAGGTCCAGCGCCTCTTCGTCGATCGCCACCGCCGCGCATTCCCCGAAATCAGCCCGTTTGCCAAATCCCTGGCACGGCTCGAAAAACGCCTCGTCGCCGAACTCAAGCGGAGAATCCGGCGCACACGCCGGCGTGACATCAAAGAACTCGTCGCCGCCTTGCGGGATGTCCTCGGCCCGGCCCTGGCCGACGCCGGGGTGCGGACGCGCGGCGAGGCCATCGTGAGACGCCACGTGCAACACGCCTTCAACCGCGTGCTCAATTTGCGCCGGCGCGTCGATCCGGATCGCCCGCTGACCATCCATCGCACCCGCGTGGCCTTCAAACGGTTCCGATACCTTGTGGAACTGCTGCAGCCGTTGCTCCCCGGCATCACCCCGCGGCGCCTGGAAACCATGCACCATTACCAAACCATGATGGGCGACATCCAGGACCTCGAAGTCCTCCAGCGCGCGCTGGACGAATTCGCCAAAACCCACGCCCGCACCGCGCCCGCACTCCAGCGCTTCCGCCAGGAGATCGAACGCCAACACGCCCGCCGCATCGCGCGCTACCTGACGCACGCCGACCGGCTCCTGCGGTTATGGCCGCTTGCCTGAACACGGTCTGAGGGGGCCCATGCATCGCCCCCTGTGGGCGGCGCATTCGCGGGGCGCGGCAGCGAAATGTCGGAGGTAGGTGTTGCAATCATTCAGGCTGAGCAGGTTGGTTTCGTAACCCAATGGGGGCGGCACAAAGTCCGGCACGGTCACGCTCTCCGGCCAGGTCTGCTGGGAGTAGTAGTGGCGGAGAGCGGTTTGCAGCGCCCGGAAGAACGAGGTCAGGGAGAGATATTTCCACTCGGTGACAATGAATGCGGGCGGGCGGCCCTGCCAGTTGCGCAACAGATACCGCGCGCCTTCCTCGAGGTCGCTCATCGAGTAGAGGCGGGTGTTGCGCGTGGGATCCACCAATTGCGGCACCTTGGACGCGGAGATGAACCGACAGCCCGCGTTGGTGCTCCAGTAGAGTTGGTAGCCGGTGAATTCCGCCGGCCAGGAAACCAGCGCGTCACCCGCCACCGTGACCTGCAACAACACGCCCTCCGGCTCGGAAGCGGCCACCGTGGCGAGGGTCAAGCTGGTTTCGCCATAAACAGGCAACAGCCGCCGGCCTTTCCCAAGCAGGATGCAGTAGTCGCAGCCGCTGAACTCGCCCAAACGCGAGGCAAAGGTCACCGTGCCGGCGTTGGTCAAGTTGCCTTGGAGGAACCTGGTGTAGTTGGCGCTACTGCTGAGGAGGAGATGGCCGTCGGTGGCGACGGTAAGCACCGCCCCGCTGGCAAGCGTTCCTGATTCCCAGATAACCTTGCCGCTGATGAGGCCCGTGCCCGTCAACGTGCCGTTGACCAGCACGAGATTGGTTGCGTAAAGGCCGCCGTTCAGAACATTCGTGGCCTCTTCGAGCCGGGTCACTCCGGCGCCGATGAAGGCGGACCCGGAATCGAGCGCTGAGCCGCCGGCAAACGTCAGCGTGCCGGTCTGGTTGTCCACCGTGCCACGGTTCAACAAAGTTGCCTCACAACGAATGGTCCCACTGCTGACGGACTTGCGGAATTCCCCATCATTGATGAACAGCGCGGTATCGCCCGACCGGGTGATGTTGCGATTGCTGACCTCGGCATCGAACAGCGCTCCGGCTCGATTGTGGAGCGTGCCACCAATCGCCAGATTCCCGTAGGATTGCCAGGTGACAAGCCCGTCGTTGGTGATGACGGCCGTATCGTTGGTGGACGGCACCTGGTTGGGGTTCCAATTGGCAGCGGCGCTCCAGTTTCCGCCGCTGGTGTTGGTCCAGTCGATGACGGCCGACCTGACCGGCACGGAGGCCAGCAGCGCGAGAACCAGGGTGAGTAACTTGGTGTTCATGGATTATTCATGATTGTGATGTCCCCGTTCTTTTTCATCACCATCGAGGCATAACCCGACTCCAGCCCCAACTCCTCGGCGCTGGTCACGATAAGCTTGTTTCCCGCCGACGATAGCCCGTCCTGCGCGCAACTGAGGGTGAGGTTATTGCCGGCGTCCGCCACCAGGCTGGAGCCGACGGTCAGCGTATCATTCACCATCACCTGGGTGTTGCGGTCACGCCCGATGCATTCCGTCAGGTCCACGCCGGTTGTTTGAGAATCGAGCTCCACCTGGAACAGTCCGGCGCGCACCGGCACCGCCTCATCAAAACGGGGCGGGACGGTCTCGAAGCCGTGGGTCGGGGCGTCATACAGCCGGAACTGGAAATCGTAATGCCCATCGGCCACCAATTTGCGCCGCGCGAATGGCCATGATCTGGGTGTTGAACGCAATCCCGACACCGCCGGCCTGGTTGTGGGCTTGGGCCGCGATGATGCCAGCCACGTGCGTGCCATGCCCGTGCTGATCAATCGGATCGCCCGAATGGCTGCGGGGATCGGAGACCACACTGCATCCGTGGATGTCATCAATGAACCCATTGCCATCCTCATCAATGCCGTTACCCGGGATTTCGCTGCTATTGATCCACAGGTTGCCTCGCAGGTCCGCGTGGTTGTAGTCCACCCCCGTGTCAATCACCGCCACGACGACGTCGCGCCGGCCGCCCGGGTTGATTCCCTGGTCGCGCAGATATTGCCACGCTTCCGGGACACGCGTGTTCGCCAGATGCCATTGCTGGGAATAGTCCGGATCGGTGGAGTTCTCGGGTAAATTCGGTAACACAGCTAGATGATATTGGTAGTTGGGTTCGGCAACCTCGACCTCGGGCAATGCTTTGAAGGCCGCAATGGCTTGCTCGGGAGTGACGCCGGGACCAATCTCAATGCGGTGCCAGCGCTGCAAATCGGTACGCTTCGATTCAAACTTCGCGTCCTTCCGCACGGCGTCCTCACAAGTGGCCCCGGACTGGCGTGGTCCAATCTGACCGAGTGCCAGGCATTTCGCTACGGCACAAACGCCTACGGGTTGCTCTTTCACCTCGAGGTGAACCGGTCCATTCTCCAGGGCATGGTCCACACCTTTCGGCAGGAACTAACCGAAAATGAATTGAACGGTGCCAGCATTCTCCATGAATTGGACGGGCACCTGTCGAGCCTCGCCGCGATTGGCTCATCGGTATTTGCCCGCTGGGCGGGGCTGGTGGAACAGCATGCTGGGCCGGGCCGTTAAGGTGACCTGACGTCTGCCGCGATTCCACGACGTTTCAGAAAGCAAGCGTCGGTTTCTCGATTCCGAATTCTTGTTTACAGCGTCCAGCCGTTCCGATACTCCGCGCGCAACAAGGCATCGGCTTCGGTGTTATTCCGAATCTTCATGGCCAGCGGATCAAATTCCAGTGGCCCCTCAAAGTGGGTGGCCACGTTGCCGAGCATGAGAAACTCGTTCAACGCATCCGCATAATCGAAATTGGACCAGGGCGCTTTTCCGCCGCGACAGGCCGCAACCCAATCCTGTTGCGGATCGCGGGATGCTTCCACTGCTTCGGGGCGATCGGTCTGGATTCCCTGGAACTGGTCTGCCGGCAATAGCCGAAACCACATGTTGTGTCCGGTTGTGTGGATGCTGCCTTTGGTTCCGGCGATCAACGTGCCAGCAAACCGCCAGGAGCCCTTCTCCTGGTTGCCGGCGCCTTGGAAGGCGCGTTCATACACGGCGTTGAGATCACGACTCTCGCCGTTGTACCAATGGATGGTAATGGGGGGATATTCAGCCCGCGCGGGAACTTCATACTGGATTTGCTCCCACCGGGGAAATGAAAGCCGGTTGATGTTGGAGCATTTGGCTTGCAGACGCAGCATGGAGGCCGGTTTCTGAGGATTGGGCGGCAACCATAATTCGTGAACCTTGAGCGCCATAAAGCCAAGATTGGCACTGTGCGAACCCCAGTTGCCCAGTTGGGACGTGCCGAATTCGCGCCAGGAGTGGCGCTGCATCCACTCCGGATGATAGGGACGATCGGCCGCCGGGCCCAGCCACAGGTTCCAATCGAGGTAGTCGGGAACGGGAGGCTTGCCTTGAGGGGGTGCCTTCTTGTCGGCGCCGCCCCCGCTGTTCCACACGTGAACCTCTTTAATGTCGCCGATGGTGCCATTCCGAATCAGTTCCAATGCGCGACGAAACGCCCCGCTATAGGTGCCTTGATTGCCCATGGCGGTGGCGACTTTGTGTTGGCGCGCCAACTCGCGCAACGCGTGTGATTCATGCACTGTGCGCGTCAGCGGCTTTTCACAAAACACTCCCTTGCCCGCACGAATGGCGGCCGCCGAAGCCACGGCGTGCGAATGATCCGGCGTGGCGATCACCACCGCATCAATCTCTCGTTCCATGGTGTCGAGCATCTTGCGAAAGTCACGGAAGACTTTCGGTTTTGCCTGCAAAAGGCGTTCGTATTCGCGGGCGGCGCGCTGCTCCCAGGAGCGGGGGGAATTCTTGAAATTGCTGGCCAGGTTTTCCCAATGGCGAAAAGCTTCATCTGCTTTCTGATCGTTGACATCGCAAATGGCCACCACGTTTTCCAACTTGGGAAGGGTGGCCACAAACCAGCCCCCCCGGCCGCCCACGCCGACCAGGGCCACATTCAGCTTTTCATTGGCCTGCGCCGTCCAGGCCGAGCGCGCGGCATTGAGGATTAGGAAGCCGGTTCCGCCCAAGGTCGATTGACGAAGAAACTGACGACGATGCATCCGAGTTTTCATGGAAAACCATTGACTTAGATGCCCCTCAAGAAATCAAGATTGAAGTCGAGCAGGGCTCGCGTCATCAGGAAACCGAAATACCTCATAAACCCTCGACTTCGCGGGGGCGGACTCCGTACTGACCCAGCTGTCCGCCCAGGGCCCAGTCGATAGCTTCCATGCCCCAGAGCAGCGCCCAGACGACTTCCAGCACGATGACCCGTTGTTTGAACGCGGCCGGAGCGTTGGAGTTGGAGTTGGTTGTACCAGTCGAGCGGGCTGTCGGCGAAGGTGGCCTTTTCCTGACAGGGGTGGCATTCGCCCGTCGGTGGCGTCTCCCCGGTGCGGCAGCAGCGGCTGCAATCACTTTCGTTCGGATGTTGGAAAGCGGGATAATGTGGCCCTTCAGGAGGCAGATCTCGTTGAACAGTTCGTTCGCGCGATGCTTGAGGAAGAGCGTGCCCATGCCGTTCAACAATTCGCCAGGTTCCGGATCCGGTCGGTGCGCAGCGTGACATCCGCCGAGGGATGGAAATGGTAGGCCAGCTTCGCGATGCTGTTGGAGAAGCGCGTGAAGACGTCGTAGCCCGCGCTGTGCCGAATCACGTCCGCCATGAAATCGCTCAGGTATTGGTCGGACACGATCCCGCGCCGGTCCAGTTCCTCCAGGGTGCAGTTCTTCCGGGGGTCGTCGGGCGCGGGAACCGTGCGTCTTGGGCGACGGCATCCCGCCATCCAGGCGGCCTTGGTTCTTCCGCTCCGCAAACCGAAGCGTGTCATACAGCTCCCCGTGAAGTGTGGCGCGTCACCGTTACGCAACACTCATCAGGCTGGTGGACGGCGAACTTGGGTCAAATCTAATCCTGTGGCCCCCGACAATCAATGCCCGATGCATGAGCGAGCCGCGCGTTGACACGTGGGCGCTACAATCCGCATCCGCGGCTGATGGCTATCCCGCGCCTTGAGCGGTCTGAGCCCGCGGCTCGCTAGGGTTCGGCCGCGGCGGTGGCGGTGATCAACCGCACCGGGCCCAGCAGCCCCGCGGGCAGCAGCGGCGCCGCCGCCTTGACCGTGGGCACCAGCAGGAACGTCCGGCGCTGCGCAGGCGGGAGCGCGGTGTCGCCGGCCAGCCGGTTGTTCCACACGTTGATCACCTCGACCTCCAATGTGTTTGCGCCCGGTTTCACCGCGCGGGTGATGTCCAGCCGCCATGGCGCATGCCACAGCGTGCCCAGTGCCTTCCCGTTCCATCGCACCGTCGCCAGGTCCCGCACCTCGCCCAAATCCAACACCACCCGCAAGCCCGAATCCGCAAACCGCGACGCCGGCACCTCCAGGACGCGACGGTAAACCGCCGTGCCCGAGTAATGCCGGATGCTGTCCTCGGCGTGGTGCGACCAGTCCACCAGCGTCTCAAACGTCGCGCGTTCCGGCGCGCCCCAGCCGGGAGCGAACCGGACTTCCCAGGGGCCTTCGACGAGCTGCGGATCCGGCAAGTCGGGCACGCTCAGCGTGCGCCGGCGGCCATCCGCGAACCGCAGTTCATACTCGCCCCGTTCCGTGATCAGACCCGTGAACCGGCCGCCCGCGGCGGTCAGATGAATCCCCGGACCGTCGACCGCGCGGTCCGGACGCGGCATCGTCCGCGTCAACGCCGCCACCTCGCCGTCGCTCAGCGCCCGTCCAAACCGCGCCAGCCCGCCCCGTTGCCCCCGAAAGGACGCGGACGCGCCGCTGCCGGCTCCGGCGTGCACGATGTGTTCGCTCTTCAGGCCGGTGCGGGCCAGGGTGCCATCGAGATACAAGTTCGGCCGGCCGTCGCGATACACCACCGCCACGTGAGTCCAATCGCCGAGCGTCGCCGCGTGAACCAGGGTCGGCGCAAAGTAGTTCGCCCCGTGCTCGAAGACGCACACGCCGTTGGTGCCCGCCGCCAGGCCGCACCCGGCATGGCCCCCGCCGCCGAAACCGTCCCCGTGCGGCGCCGCGAGAACGTCGTTGCGCTTCTCCCGCATGCCCACGATGCCCCGGTTGGCCTCGCGCACCAGCGTCGTGCCGTCCCCGGGCTTCACCCACACGGCCAGCGTGAACCGGTTCGGGCTGTCCCCGCCCGCACCCGCCGCCGGCGGGGACACCGTCGTGCCCAGGATCTCACGCCCCTCGCGGGTGACCGACACAATGCGTTCCGATGCCCCACCCGCCTTGTCCCGAAACACCACGAACACCGACCCGTGCGGCCCGAGCGCTAGCGGCATACGCACAACACCCTCCGCCATGTCATACACGGCCGGCCGCTCGATCACCCCCGAAACCGGCCACCAAAACTCCGGCGCCCGGTTCCCCGCCCGGAACGCCGCCGTCGTCGTCACCGGCCCGGGATTCGGGTTGGCCACGAAATAGATGTCGGCCCCGGCGGTGTGCCGGTGGGTGTGCCGCAATGGGGCGGCGCTCTGAAAATCGGGCGGTGATTTCAGCGACGCCAGCACGTCGGCCAGCGGCTTGCCCCAGACGACCCTGCCCTGGCCGAACGCGCGTTCGCCCGGCGCCTTCGGATCGGCGGCGCCCCAGAGTTCGGCCGCCAGCGCCCGCACCTCGTGGTCGCACCGGGGATAATTCTCCATGCTGGGCGAACGCGACGGCGGCGGGCCGAGCACGGTGGCGCCGGCGCGCACCAGGCGGCGCAGGGCGCGCGCCACCTGCGGCCGCATCGTGTCCAACTCCGGCAGCACGAGCACGCGATAGCAGGTCCCGTGCGGCAGCGTCAGCCACCCGTTGCGGACGGCGAGTGTGGTCTGGATCACCTCGGCGTTGATGTAGTCGAAATCCCGTCCGCGAGGCAACTCGGGCCGGCGGACGCCGGTCATTTTGGGGGCGTCGTCGCCGATGAAATAGGCGACATCGGCGACGCGGTGGCCCTGCTGGAGCAGCCAGCAGCAGCGCCGCACGTAGTCCACCCACGCCTTGCTCCGCTCGAACCACGTGTTATGCCGGTTGAACTCGGTGCCGAACCACGCGTTCACCCCGGGACGCTGGTCGTCCCGGGGCTGATGGATGCACACGTGCAACACGAAGTGGTTGATCCCTTCGCAAAACGACCAGTCGCCACGCGCCTTGAGCGCCGCCGGCGCATTTTGAAACGCCGGCCCGCCCGTGAACGCCTCTGCCGAAACGAACCTCCCGCCGTAGGTGTTCACACAGGACGAGGCCGCGCGGCACTCGATCGATCCGAGATCGCCCGTCACCCAATACTCGCCCCCGACACGGTCCGACGCGCTGCCGTATTTCAAAAACTCGCTGGGAAACCCCCAGTGGCCGTAGTTCTCGAGCCAAAGCCCCAGCCCGTGCCGCGCGCAGGCCTCGCGCAATCCCCCCACATACTCCGTCGCCACCCGGTCCGCCACGAGCCGGCGCAAGTCCCAAAGGAACCGCTCGCTCCGGTCGGCGCTGCCGACGAGCCGCCCGCTCAACACGGGCAGCCAGGGCTTGGGATCGTAGCCGTAGCGCTGCCGGAACGGCGCGTCAAAACCGTCCGTCCAGTTCTGCGACCCCATTTCATAGCTGTCCGCAACCACGCGCGTCAGGGCCTTGCGGTCCGCGGCGGGCACGCGCTGGAGCACCTCGCCGATGAACGCGTCGAAGTGCCGCTGCGCCAGCGCGCGATTCATTTTGTCCACCTCGAGCCCCTGGCCCTCCGGCGATGCGGGGGAGTTTTTCATGCCGGTGGGCGTCATGCCGATGCGCTGGACAATCCACTCGCCGGCGGGCACGTCCCAGGCCAGCGTGCCGTCCGCGGCGAGGCTCGACGTCACATCGCGGACATCGCCGGGCGGCACCACGAGGCGCCGATCCTCCGGCTCGGCCTGGGTCGGCCACACATACGCGTCCCACATCGGCAGCGGCGTGGGATGCATCTTGCCCAGTTGCTTCTCCACAAACGCCTCCAGCCGCGCCGCGCCCGACAGATGAATCTCCGCCAGCGCCGACGGGTTGCGGCCGCCCGAAACGCCCGTGAACACCACCCGGAACCGCGTTGCAGTCACGGCCGGAAACGACACCGCCACCGGCCCGCGCGGCATGAACCCCACCCCCACCGACATGTTCGACCGGTCGCACTTGAACCGCCGCACGGTCCGCGCCGCGCCGTCCGCACCCGCCGCCTGCAGTTCGCACTGCGCGGCAAAAGGATCGCCGGCAGGCACGACCTGAAGCGACCGCGCCGTGAACGGCTCCGCCACGTCAAACTGCACCGCAAAGGGCGTGTCCCCCCGACCGGCCCCCGCGGGAAACGTCATCGCCGTGGCGGCATCCCCATCCGCCAGCCTCTCCACGCCCTGAGCCGCAGGCGCGCAGCTCACTCGCGGCCTGCGGGCCGCAAGCGCGTCGGCGTCATGCCGCGGCGCCGGGAACGCCAGCACGACGACGTCCTGGAAGGGTTCGCTCGGCGCCGGCAACGCCCCGCTGAAGCGCCGCGGGCCGCGCACACGCGTCTCGGACGCCGTCAGGTGGCGCATGGTTTCGGTGGGCTTGATCCATGGCCCGCCCGACTGGCTCCAGCCCGGGCAGTTGAACATGCCGATGTCGACCCCAGTGCGGCCGCCTTCGCGAACGGCGTGCGCGACCAGTGCCCACCACTCGGGCGTCAGCACCTTGACGGTTCCCGCCGGGATGTCGTCGAGAAAGATGTTTCCAATGAACGCCTGGCCAATGCCCACACGCGCCATGGCTTCCAAGTCGCGCGTGATCCCCTCCTTCGAAAGGTGGTCGCTGATCCAATACCAGTAACACCATGGCTTCGTCGCCGCGGGCGGATTCGAAAAGCCGGCCTCGAGCGAGGCCGCGGCGTCAATCTCCGCTGTGGGACGCGACGCGCCGCTCCCGGCGCCGGCACCCTCTGCCGCGGCGCTGCCGGTCACCGCCCAGTCGGCGGCCAAGCCCCGCCCTGCCGCCCCGTCGCCGGCGATGACCACGCCGATCGCCAGAACCGCGGAGCAAAGCTGCTCGCGGGCGAGGCGAAAGGGCGCCGCGCCCCCCCCGCTGTCCAACCGGCCGGACGGGCCGGACCGAAAGACGGGCGTGTTCCTGGGATCCGTTGATGCGGCTTGTCCCAGCCGGAGGCGGCGCAATGTTCTCACGGTGCTCCATATACCAAAGTCGCCCGCCGGGCGCCTGAAAAATTTTCACGCGAACGAGGATGCGTGCTCGAGGGAGGGCTTGCGGATGACTGGTAACGCGACGCCGGCCAACCCCAGCTTCGCGCGCGCCGGTCAGGGCCGGCCCCCAGGAAACGTCGAACCCAAAAGACCGGCGCGTCACCGCACCCCCGCCTTCCACCCCCGAAGCCGCAGCGCATTCCCAATCACCACCAGGTCCGACATCCCCATCGCCAACGCGCAAACCACCGGGCTCAAAAACCCCAGCGCAGCCAGCGGCACTCCGACGCTATTGTAGAAAAAGGCCCAAAATAAATTCTGCTTGATGGTCCGCAGCGTCGCCCGCGCCAATCCCAGCGCCTCCGGCACCGCCTCAATCTCCGAATTCAACAGAATCATGTCCGCCGCCTCGCGCGCGATGTCGCTCGCCCGCGCCACCGCGATCCCCAGATCCGCCTGTTCCAACGCAGGCGCGTCGTTGATGCCGTCCCCCACAAACGCCACGCGCTGGCCCGCGTGCTGATAGGCCCGCACCCGGTCGGACTTTTGTTCCGGGCGGACTTCGGCGGACACCAGCTCGCGGGGGATGCCGCATTGCCGGGCGATTTCGGCGGCGGTGAGGGGGTTGTCGCCGGTGACAAGGCACACGCGCAATCCCTGGTTCTGCAAGCGCCGCACCACCGCGAGAGCGCCCGGCTTCAACATGTCCCTCAAGGCGATGACCCCCGCCAGCGCCCCGTCGACCGCCACGCCCAGCACCGTGGCGCCCTGCGCCGTCCATGAGGCGGCAAATCCCGAGCCGCGGCCGGTGTCGACGCCGCATTGGCCGAGCCAGTTGAGCGATCCCAGCCGCAGCAGGGGTGTTGGTTCGCCCGGACGGCCGCCCCCCCAGCGGCCCTGCACACCGGCGCCCCGCACTTCCTCCCAGTCGCGAACCGGCAGGCTGGCGTCGGCCAACCGCACCACCGCCTGGCTGAAGGGGTGGGTGGAATGACGCGCCAGCGCTGCCGCCAGCCGGATCATGGGAGAGGCGGGCGCTCTTCGATCGTCCGCGGCCGCCGCTGCCCCCGCAGGCAACTCTCTCGGCGCCACCGGCGGGGAGGGACGGCTCGAGACCATCGCAACGTTCAACTCGCCCGGCAGCGGGCCCGTCTCTTCAAACGCCGCCACCACCGGCCGGCCGGCCGTCAGCGTGCCTGTCTTGTCAAAGATCACCGTCGTCACCCTGCCGGCTTTCTCGAGCGCAACGCCGTCGCGGATGAGAATGCCGCGCCGGGCGGCGGCGTTGGAACCGGCCATAATGGCCGCGGGCGTCGCCAGGCCCATGGCACACGGGCAGGCGATGATCAACACCGCCGCGGCGCCGATCACCGCGCTCGCCAGGGGCGTGCCGGGCAGGTGCACAGCCCACAGATACGGCGCCAGCCCGGCATGCAGCCCGCGCAACGTCTCCGGCAGCAATGCCCAGCCGAGCGCGGTCGCCAGGGCGACAAGCACGACGGCTGGGACGAAGACATTGCTGATGCGATCGGCCAGGCGCTGGATGTTTGCCCGGCTGGTCTGGGCACGGCGCACCGCCTCGATGATGTGTGCCAACACCGTCCCTTCGCCCGTCGCCGTCACCCTCATGACCAGCCGCCCGTTCAGGGTCACCGTGCCCGCGCACAACAACGCGCCCGGCGCCTTGTCCGCCGGAACCGATTCGCCCGTCAGCATCGACTCGTCCACCGCCGATTCCCCCTCGAGCACCTGCCCGTCCGTGGGCACCCGGTCCCCAGGCTTCAGCACCACACGGTCGCCGACGTGCAGTTCGGCCACCGGCACCTCAACCTCGCCCCCGTCCGGCGTGCGCCGGCGCGCCGTGGCGGGCGCCAGGCGCAGCAGGTCTCGCAACGCGCCCGAGGCCCGGGCGCTGACGCGCGCTTCCAGCCAGTGGCCGACGCTGACCACCGTGATGATCGCGGCGGCTTCCATGAAGTAGAGATGCCCCGGCGCGCCGCTCCACAGCGCCCAGACGCTGTAGGCATAGGCGGTCGTCGACCCCAGCGCCACCAGCGTGTCCATGTTCGAACGGCCCGCCTTGAGCTGCCCCCACGCGCCCCGGTAAAACGAAGCGCCGGCAACAGCCTGAACCACCGTCGCCAATCCCCACGACACCCATCCAAACCACGGCGCCCCCCCCCAGCCCAATGCCCATTCGCCCAGCATCAACGGCACCGTGCCCGCCACGCCCACCCACATCGCCCAACCCCAGCCGGCCAAACGATGCCCCGCCCCCTCCGGCCCGCCCGCCGGCGCCGGCGCGACCGGCTGCGCCTCGTAGCCGGCCTGCCGCAAGACCTCCACCAGCAACGCGCCCGACAACCGCCCGGACCCCTCCCCCCGCCCCCGAACCGCCGCGCGCCGCCTCTCCAAATCCACCGCCACACTCGCCACGCCCGGCACACCGCGCAACGCGTCTGTCACCCGGCTCACGCAGTGGCTGCAATGCATGCCGGGGATGTGGAATTCGAACACCGCACCCGCAGAAGCGGGCGCCGAACCTGGATCGGCTGTGTTGCGCGTTGACATGGCCCTGCCGCGGACGCCGGGATTGACGCACCGGACCGGAGCGCAATTCGTCCGCACAGACACCGGAGAATCTATTCGCCTCGGGCACGATGTGCAGCATAAATTGGGGGGGGCACTCATGAAACCCGAAATCCCATGGCGGGTCCGTTTCGCATTGCCGCTGCTGGCGGCTGCGGCAAGCCTTGCCGCCGCCGATCCCCTCCCCTCCCCTGCCCCCTCCCAATCCAACGATCGCGCCGACGTCCGACTCCTGGGCCGCCTCGCACACCCCCGCCTCACGGAGAGTTCCGGCCTTGTCCCCAGCCTCAAACATCCCGGCCTCTTCTGGACCCACAACGACGGCGGCGGCGCCCGGCGCCAGGTGCTCTATGCCATCACCCGCGAAGGCGCCGCCCGCGGCGACTGCGCCGTGGCCGGGGCGACGCTGGTGGATTGGGAAGACTTGGCCACCGACGGCGCCGGGCGCCTGTACCTCGGCGACGTGGGCAACAACCACAAACGCCGCACCACCCTGGCCGTCTACGAAATCGACGAGCCCGATCCCGCCTCCCAGCGCGTGGTCCGGGTCACCCGCGGCTGGCAGTTGCGCTACCCGGCCGAGCCGTTCGATTGCGAAGCCCTGTTCGTGTGGCAGTCCCACGGCTACCTCGTGTCCAAAGTGTTCCACGACGCCCGGGCCCGCCTCTACCGATTCCCTCTCCACACCCAACCCCAACACCATACCGAGACCTGCACCCTCGAGGAAATCGCCACCCTGCCCGTCGAATCCCCCGTCACCGGCGCGGCGCTCTCCGCCGACGGCCAGCGGCTCGCCCTCGTGGCCAAGGCCGGCGCCTACCTCCTCCCCATCTGCGGCCACCCCGCCCGCGCCGGCGACCTCAAACCCCACCGCACCAAGTTCAAGCCCGCCCAAATCGAAGGATGCTGCTTCGTGCCCGAGGGCTTGCTGGCAACCGCCGAATCGCGTGAGATCTTCCTGTTCACGGACAACGCGTTTGCCGCTCCATTCCCATGATCCGTGCCAGGTGGTCATAAAGCCTGAGCCGCCATTGTCATGCCCGACCTGCAACCTCCCGATGCCCAATTCCTGGTAGGCGCCATGGGCTGGCTCGAACTGGGCCTGCCCGCCGAAGCCCATCGCGAACTGGACCGCATCGCACCCGCCCACCAGCAGCACCCCGACGTCCTCGAGATGCGATGGCAGGTGTGCGCGGCCCAACCCGATTGGAGCGGCGCCTTGCGCGCTGCCGAAGCGCTCGTCGCCGCCGCACCCGAGCGCGACTCCGGCTGGATCCACCGCGCCTATGCCCTCCGACGCGCCCCCGGTGGCAGCCTGCAACACGCCTGGGACGCCCTCCGACCCGCCGCCGACCGGTTCCCACGCAACGCGCTCGTCCCCTTCAACCTCGCCTGCTACGCCGCCCAGTTCGGCCGCCTCGACGAAGCGTGGGACTGGCTCCAGCGCGCCATGAAAACCGCCGACAACGCTTCCGCCATCCGGCAAATGGCGCTTGCCGACGACGACCTCAAACCGCTCTGGGACCGGCTCCGGCAGACCTGAGCATCCCTCGCCATGGGCAGCAGGCCCCGTTTCATGAACCGCCTGCGCGGCTGGGATTACGGGGCGGCGAGGCGTTGTTCGAGCGCCTGGGCCGCCGGCAGCCAGGCGGCACCGGCATCGGCGGCAAAGGCGCGCAATGCGATGACGCCGTCGCCCCACGCGTGGGACAGCGGCGGCAGCAAAGCCTCGCTCGCCTCCGGAGGCTCCGGCAAACGGCCTTCGACGGCCAGGGCGCGCCCCAGGCTGTGAATGGCTCCCAGCAACGCCGGGCGCGCCTCGTCGAGCAGATCGCCCTGCCCCAGCAGCCGGCCCATTTTCAGCTTGCGCGCCGCCGCTTGCCGGTGGGTTGCGGCAAGGGCGAGTTCTTCGGCGGACAGGGGCGGCGGTGCGAGGGCGTTTTGGGCGGGATCGAGCGGGCGGCTGGCGCGGGTGGTGGAGGCGATCAATCCCGCGGCGACCAGGCGTTCGAGGGCTTCGTGCGTGGCCCGATCGATGACTTCGATGCGAACCGGCGCCAGGGGATCGCCGCGGCCGTCGCCAAAGAGGTCCTGGTGAATGGCGGCGAGCGCCTCGCGCCAGCGCGCCGCCTCGCCCTCCACCACCGCCAGCAGCACCGAATGGGTTCCGTCCCGCGGGTACCGTTCTTCGCAGCACACCAACGCACCGTCGATGCGCTCGCGGGCCCGCCGGGCAAAGGCGAGGCTGCGGTCAGCCGGCAGCGGGGCGGTGTCCACAGAGGCCGTTGCGGCGGTGGGGGCGGCTTGGGCTGCCGGCGCCATGAGTTGCTCGAGTTTGGCAAGGAGGGATTGCCGGCCGCTGCGCAGCTTGATTTCCTTCAAGTCGCCTCTCAGGTCAAGCACGCCGTCGGCCAGCGCCAGCTTGTCCGCGAGGGTGCCGAGCATGCGGTGCTCGATGGTGTCCTGGGAGACGAGGTTGATGACGGTCACGGTGCGGGTCTGGTGTTTGCGCCAGGCGCGGGCGATGCGCTGCTCGAGCTTGGCGGGGTTCCAGGGCAGGTCGCAATTGATGACGACGCTGGCGTTCTGCAGGTTCAACCCGGTGCTGCCGGAGTCGGTGCTGAGAAAGACGCGGCAGCCGGGATCGTTTTTGAACGCGTTGATTTCGGCGCGGCGGCGGCGCTGGGGGACGCTGCCGGTGTGCCACGCGTAGCCCAGCGCCAGGGTGTCGCACAAGCCCCGCACCAGCTCGAGCATGCGCTCCCACTCGGAGAACACAATGACCTTGACGTCGCCGTTCTCGCGGCATTCCTCGAGGATCTTCTCCAACTCGCCCAGCTTGGGACACGCACGGGACTCGGGGTCGAGGATGTAATTGGTGTCGCAGAGCATGCGCATCATGGCAAGCTCGCGCATCAGTTTGTCCTGTTCCTGCTGCGACAGAGGACGGCGTTGGGCGACCTGGCTGAGGCGGGCGACGTTCGCGGCATGCTCGTCATAGGCCGTCTGCTGCTCGGCACTGAGCTTGACGAAATGGTTCCGATCGGTGCGCTCGGGCAGTTCGGTTTCGACGTCGGCCTTGCGGCGGCGGAGCATGTGGGGAGCGATGCGGACATGCAGCTGGTCGAGGTTGCGGTAGCCTTCGGGGCGGCCGCGCTCGTCGAGCTGGTAGAAATCGCGATTAAAGCGGAACAGCGGCCCGAGAAGCCGCGGGTTGAGAAAATCCATCAGCGAATACAACTCGTCGATGCGGTTCTCGATGGGGGTGCCGGTCAGGATGAAGGCGTAGCGGCTGCGAAGGCGCTTGATGGCCTGGGTGGTCTTGGTGTTCCAGTTCTTGATGCGCTGGGCTTCGTCGAGCACCACGATGTCCGGGCGCAGCCGCTGGTTGACCTCAAGCGAGTCCCTCATCATCTGCTCATAGTTCACAAGCGTGAAAAAGGGCGGACGCGCGTAGGCCGCCAGCCGGGCATGCCGCGGTCCGAACACGAGTTGATACGGCAGCGCGGTGAACCGCTGGATTTGCTCCTCCCACTCGGTTTTCAGGGAGGCCGGAGTCACCACAAGCACGCGTTGGGCCTTGCCAAGACGGTGCAGAAGGGCGCACGCGGCGATGGCTTGGATCGTCTTCCCCAAACCCATCTCGTCCGCCAGCAGCGCGCGCTCGGTGAACGCCAGGTGGAGCATCCCGTCCCGCTGATAGGGAAACAGCGGCACGCGCGTCTCCTGGGGCGGCCATTGGCCAGATTGCACCTTCAACTCGTATTCGCGCCGCAGCGCCTTGCGTTCCGCCGCCTGGCGGCGCGACGCCAGCCAGGGGCCGACCTCCTGGGAAATCCGCAATTGGGGCAGCTCCAGGCGGCTCAACGACTCGAGAGCGGCCTCGGGCGACGATCCGATCAGCCGGTCTTCGGCGTCGAACCACTCCTGCAACGCCCGGGGCAAAGGCTTGCCGTTGCGGCACACCTTGACGCTGTCTTGCGCCGGATCCGGCACGATATCCAGACGCGTCGACCCCTGCCGGGCCGCCGCCGCGAAGAGCCGGCGGAACCGGGCGGCCAGGTGATTGAGCACCGCCTCGACATGTTTGCAGGTGCCCAACCCGTTGATCCGGAAATCCACACAGTCGCACGCAAACAGACGCCCCGCCAAGTCGCGGATCTCCACCCAATACTCCTGCCCACTGCCCGATTGGACCCTGAAATTCGAAAACACCGGGTGCCTGGCGTCCGTGTTGACAATCACAAATGACTCCGCCCGCGCCCGCGCGCGGCGCCGGTTGATCTCGTCCTCGTCGGTGGTGCGCCAGTTGTGGGCGGACGGCAGCTCAGGCTCGGGCGGTTTTCGGGATCGTCGTGTTGTATGAACCATGAAACCATCGTTGAAGGATGGCGCCAGATGTCAATGCGGGGTTATTCACCGGCCCCTGTGAACAGCCGTTCAATAAGTCCGCCTATCCGCCCCCACCACATGCCTCGCCTCCACGGCGCAGCACCCCCGCGGCATTCAAAAGCCCCAACACGAAAGTAGCCGCCCGGCACGTATCGTGCTACTCTTCTCGAATTCAAGAACATGGTGTCCGCACGCCCCATGCCCCATTGCACGCCGACGCGAACTGGCCCAAACGAAGCCGGTGCCGCGCGAATGGACCACGGCATGCGGGGGGACGTCTGCTTGCGCGGCGGCGTTTTGCAGGAATCGCATCTTCGCAACCCATGCTGAATTGGAACTCGAATCGTAATCGGATTCAACGCAACCGAAAAGGGAAAGCGGTCCCCCCTTGCGCCCGGTCAGAGCGCGACATTCAGCGGGTGCGCGCATCGAGTCGGCGCGCGCTGGCGGCGGTGGCCGCGTGGATGCTGACGGTGATCGTGTGGGTGCCAGCCGAACCGGCCCCCGCGGCGCCCGGAGCCGGCAGCCGGTATCGCAGCGATCGGATTCTCATCCAGCCGAAGACGGGCCATTCGGCGGAGGACCTCGCGAGATTCCATGCGGCGGCGGGAATCAAGGTGCATCGGCGCTTTGCTGCAATGGGGGACCTCGAGGTGCTGACGCTGCCGCCGCGCGCGACGCCGGAAGACACCGTGCGCGCCTACCGGCAAAGCGGGCTTGTGGCATTTGCGGAGCCGGACTTTTGGGTGGGGCTGGCGTTGGTTCCGAACGATCCGCGGTTTGCGGACGGGACGCTGTGGCACCTGCACAACACGGGCCAGAGCGGGGGCGTGGCGGATGCGGACATCGACGGGCCCGAGGGATGGGACACGTTGTCGGGCGCCACGAACATCATTGTGGCGCTGGTGGACACGGGGGTGCGGTACGCCCACGAAGACCTGGCCGCCAACATGTGGATCAATCCCCGCGAGATCGCCGGCAACGGCGTGGACGACGACGCCAACGGGTTCGTCGACGACATCCACGGGATCAATGCCGCGGCCAACACGGGCGATCCGTGGGACGCCTCCGGCCACGGCACCAAGGTGGCCGGCGTCCTGGGCGCCGTGGGCAACAACAGCCGGGGCGTCACCGGCGTCGCCTGGCGGCTGCGGATGATGAGCTGCCGGTTTTTCGACGACGAAGGCAACGGATCGCTGTCGGACGCGGTCGAATGTTTCGATTACGCCCGGGTGAACGGGGCTCGGGTGATTAACGCCAGTTTCATCGCCACCGACTATTCGTCGGCGCTCTACGCCGCGGTCAGCACCTGTCGCGGCGCCGGCATCCTCGTCGTGGCCGCAGCCGGCAACGACGCCGTCAACAACGACGTCACACCCTACTACCCCGCCAGCTTCGATCTGGACAATGTGCTCGCCGTGGCCGCGACCACCCGGACCGACAGTCTGGCGGATTACTCGAATTACGGCGCCACCAGCGTGGACCTCGCCGCCCCCGGATCGGCGATCTACAGCACCGCGCACACGTCCGATACCGCCTACGCGTTCGACAACGGCACCTCGTTTGCCGCACCCATGGTGGCCGGCACGGTCGCCCTGCTGCACGCGCGTTACCCCACCGACACCTACCGGCAGACCATCGACCGCCTGCTCGCCGCGACGGATCCCCTGCCGGGCCTCGCGGGCCGATGCGTCACCGGGGCGCGCCTCAATCTGGCCCGCGCGCTGGGCCCCAGTGTGGTGGCCGACTTCACCGCGACGCCGCCTTCGGGCACACCGCCGCTGACGGTGCACTTTGCGGACACCTCGTATGGGAGCTTCACCAACTGGGCGTGGGACTTTGGGGACGGCACGACCAGCGTCGACCAGCATCCCGTTCACACCTATGAAGCCATAGGGCGCTTTGCGGCGACGCTGACAGTGACCAGCAGCCAGGGCCTGGTCCGCACCACCAACCGCACGATCGCCGTCGTCGCCAATTACACCATCACCAACGCCCCGTTCAACTGGGTGGATCCGGGGGCGATGACGGCACTGAGCCTGGACAACGACGGGGTGAGCGCCGCGCAGGCGCTGCCGTTCGCGTTCGACTATTACGGGCAATCGTATTCGCAGCTCTACGTCGGCGCCAACGGCCTGCTGGGCTTCGATCCCGCCGGCATGACCCTTGCCGCCAATACCGACCTGCCCAACCCCGCCGCCCCCAACAACGTGATCTGCCCGTTCTGGGACGACCTGAACCCCGCCGCCGGCGGCACCGTGCACCTCGGCACCGCCGGCGACCCGCCCCACCGCCAAGTCGTCGTGTCCTGGGTCGATGTCCGGTATGCCACGTTTCCGCCTGCGAATTACTCGTTCCAGGTGTTGCTCGAAGAAACCACCCACGCCATCCGCTTCCAATACCTGAGCGTCAGCCCGGGCCGCGGCATCGGCACCGAGGGACGCAGCGCCACCGTGGGCGTGGAACATGCCGACGGCACCGTGGCGGCGCGCTATGCCTGCAACGGCAGCACGCTCCTGGCAAACAGCACCGCCCTTCGCTTCACCGCTCCCCTCCCCCCTCTGGCCGTCGAACCATCCAACGGTTTTGCCGCGCGCGGCCATGTCGGCGGGCCGTTCGTGCCCGCCAGCCAAACCTACACGCTGACCAACCGCGGGCCCGCAACCCTGGCGTGGTCGGCCCGCCACACGACCTCGTGGCTGGCGCTTTCACGGGAGAACGGCGAACTGGCCGGGGGCGGCGCGGTGACGGTGACCGTCGCGTTGACCGGCGCCGCGGCGCTGCTGGGAACGAATGTGTACGAGGATGTGATCACCTTCGCCAACCTCACCAACCCCGGCAACGCCATCGTCCGCACCGTTCAGCTCACCGTCGCGCCTCCGCCCCAGTTGAGCGGGGCGTCGCTCTCCGCCGAAGGCTGGTTTCAATTCAGCCTCGCGGGCGAACCGGCAGGACTCTATGTGATCGAGATGTCGCCCGACCTTGCGACGTGGAGCATCCTGGCCACCAACCCGGCGTCCCTCGACGGTCTCCTGCGGTTCCTTGATCCCGACAGCCCCGCATGGCCCCGGCGATTCTACCGGGCCCGGCCTTGGATCCCGTGAGGCTGCGATGCTTTCCCGTCAGCCTGACCCACCGCGCCATGGCCCGAAGTCGCAAGTGCATCTCACTTGCCATGCCGCCGCGTTCGTTTAGGCTGGAGGCGCGTCGCATGACGACAAAATCGGTCACCCGTTTTTTCTGGCGCAACCGGCATCCCCTGGGCGTCGTGGCAGTGCTCGCCGCCGCCGGGGTGATGGCGCTTTATCAGTTCACGCGCCAGGAGTCGGCGCATGTGCAATTGCGCGAGGATTTCATTCTGCTGGAGCGCGCGGCGCACGCCGCGGAAGCCAGCCACCTCTACCAGCACCTCGTGCAGAAGCTCCCGGCATTGCCGCTTCGCGCGTTGATCGACGACCTCGAGCGCCTGGCCATGGTCCCAACCACCAACACGCCCCCCGGCCAAAGCCTCACCGAGAAATACCACATCGCCGTGCGACGCGAACTCGAACAGCGCTCCAGCCGCCGCCTCCCCACCGCCCTGAAACGGGGCCGGCCCGGCGGATCATGAACCGTCCCCCCCCAGACGCGCCGCCCGTCGCCGATCCCCGGGCGATGATGGGTTCGGCCCCCCACGAGCGCGTTCGGCTGGACGGGAAGTTTTTCCGGCGCAACGGTCGGAAGTGGCACGCCAAAGGCCTGACCTACGGGCCCTTTGCGCCAAACGACCGCGGCGAAACCTTCGCCTCGCCCGACCAGACCACACGCGACTTCCGGCAGCTGGCCGACCTGCACGCCAACGCACTCCGGGTCTATTGCGTGCCGCCCCAATGGTTTCTGGACCTGGCGCTCGCCCACGGTTTGAGCGTGCTGGTGGATGTGCCCTGGGCGAAACACCTCTGCTTCCTGGACTCGACCTCGCTGCGACGCGAAGCCCGCCACGCCGTGCGCCAGGCCGCCCGCCATTGCGGCGCACACCCGGCCGTGTTCGCCCTGAGCGTGGTCAACGAAATCCCGGCCGAGATCGTCCGCTGGAGCGGTCCCCGGCGGGTGGAACGTTTCATCGATGAACTGATTGCCGAGGCCCGCGACGCCGCGCCCGACGCGCTCTGCACGTTCACCTCGTTTCCACCAACGGAATTCCTCCGCCCGGAAAGTCCGGACTTCACGTGTTTCAACGTGTATCTGCATCAGCGCCCGGCCCTTGAAGCCTACCTGGCGCGCCTGCACAGCCTGGCAGGACCCCGCCCCCTCGTCCTGGGCGAATTCGGCATGGACGCCATCCGGGAAGGGGAAGCGGCGCAAGGCGAGTTCGTGTCATGGCAGATCGAAGCGGCATTCCAGGAGGGGCTTGCCGGCACGTTTGTGTTCAGCTTCACCGACGACTGGCACCGGGGCGGCATGCCAATCGAGGATTGGGCGTTCGGGCTGACGACGCGCGACCGCCGTCCCAAGGTGGCGTTTGGCGCGGTGCAACGGCAGTATGCGCGGGCGCCGCACATCCCCCTGCCGCGCACGCCCCGGGTGTCCGTGGTCGTGGCCAGCTACAATGGGGGACGCACCCTGCGGGCCTGCCTGGACTCGCTGCAGCGCCTCCACTACCCCGATTACGAGGTGATCCTCGTCGACGACGGTTCGACCGATGACACCCCGGCCATTGCCGCCGCCTGGCCGCAGGTGCGATACGTGCGCCAGCCCAATCTCGGCCTGTCCGCCGCGCGCAACGCCGGTGTCGCCGCCGCCACAGGGGAGATCGTGGCGTTCACCGACGCCGATTGCCGGGCGGATGAGGACTGGCTGTGGTACCTGGTCGGCGACCTCGTGCGAGGCGGTTGGGCCGGCATCGGCGGACACAATTTCCTGCCCCCGGACGATTCGAGCGTGGCGGCCGTGGTGGCGGCCTCGCCCGGCGGGCCGGCGCAGGTGATGTTGACCGATCGCCAGGCTGAGCACGTGCCGGGCTGCAACATGGCCTTTTGGAAGTGGACCCTCGAAGCCATCGGCGGATTCGACCCCGTCTTTCGGCAGGCGGGAGACGACGTCGACGTGTGCTGGCGGCTGATGGAAAGCGGGCACCGGATCGGGTTCAGTCCGGGCGGCTTCGTCTGGCACTACCGGCGCTCGACAATCCGGGCCTACCTGCGCCAGCAGGCGGGCTATGGCCAGGCCGAAGCGCTCCTCGCCCGAAAACACCCGGAACACTTCAGCACCTTCGGCGGCGGCATCTGGCGCGGACGCATCTATGCCACCGCCAGCCCGGGCCTGGTGTTTGCGCCGGCGGTCATCTATCATGGCGTCTTCGGCACCGCTTTCTTCCAGAAACTCTATGCGCCGGCCCCGGCCTGGCCCCTGATGCTCTGCACCTCCCTGGCCTGGCACGCGCTCGTCACTGTCCCCCTCTGGATCCTCGCCGCCTACGTCAACTTCGCCCTGCCCCTCGCCGCCGCCAGCTTCGCACTCACACTCGGCGTTTGCGCCGCCGCCGCCACCCAAGCACCCCTGCCCCGAGCCCGCCGCCGCCTCTGGTCACGACCCCTGGTCGCCGCAATGTTCCTCCTCCAGCCGATCGCGCGCGGCTGGGCCCGTTTCACCCTGCAGCTGAACGCACCCGCCGCGCCCGACCCCCACGCCGCGCCACCC
This sequence comes from Verrucomicrobiota bacterium, assembly GCA_016935555.1. GTDB lineage: Bacteria > Verrucomicrobiota > Verrucomicrobiia > Limisphaerales > JAFGQR01 > JAFGQR01. Next base: position 122,679 of record JAFGQR010000011.1, on the reverse strand, counting down.
CACCTCGACCCCAGGCCCGCCGCATTGCCTGAACTTGTTTCGTTCTGGACGCGCGACGGCATGGACCGGACCCGCTGGCTCGAAACGCTCCTCCATCAGCTCGAATCCCGCGGCTGGCCCGTTAGACCCGACTCGGGCTGGGACGCCTTCGACCTGGAAGTTCTGCGCTCGCGCTGGAGCCGGTTGAGGCTGACCACAGCCACGGAAGAACTGGGCCAGAACCGGCGCGTCTTCCGATGCCGCCTGCGCCGCCGCTGGTCGGTCATGGCCTGGCTCGTGTTCGCACACGTGGCCGGCCTCGTCGCGGTGGCCCTGGTCCGGTTTGCCGCCCTTTGCCCATGGCTCTGGCTGGCCCTGGTGCTCGTCCCGCTGATCGACTGGTATTTGGACGACGACTGCGAATGCCTGCACCAGGAGTTCCTGGGTCTCCTCGAGGAAACCGCGCGCGACTCCGGCCTGGTCCAACTGCCCGCGGACGCCAAGCCCTGACCCGAAAGGGAAGCGCCTGCAACCGTGCGCGAACGCCAAGAGGCGTCTCAGGCCGGCGGACGGAGCGCGAAAACGAGCACGGTCTCATCCTCGGCGACGACCGCACAGGTCTGGCGCAGGTGATCGTGAAATGCGGCGTAATGATCCAGCCACCAGAACGTCGTCCAGATGAACGCCACAAATCGCGCCCCACGCTCCCGAAGCCGCGCCAGCTCGCGGATCGCGGTCTCGCCGTCCGGAGGTGGCCCCCAATACTGGCCGTCCTTCTCGAGAAAGGGCCACGCCGAGACATGGGGCAACCCGGAACGGATCTGCTCCTCGTCCACCAGCACGAAGGGTGTGCCCGCAGGTATCAGGCGGACCAACTGCTCCCGGGCGCGGGCCAGGCGGCGAGCGTCTGCGGGCGTGGGTTGCCGCGGCGGCGAGAGCCGCAGACGGCAGACGCCGGGTTTGGTGAAGACGGCGAGGAGGGTGTCCTGGTCGACGGTTTTGACTTGGGCGCCCGGGAATTGGCGGAACTGTCGGGCCGACCACACGCTGCGGTGGCGTTCGAGTTCGTTGGCGCACAGGTCCCCCTGCGCGGTGTCGAATCTCGGCGTGGTGACGATCACGGCTTTTCGGGCCTGGGCGAGGGCATGGCGCAGCAGCTGGCCGCCGCGGGCCGCGTCGAGGTGCTCGATGACGTCGCCCAGGAACACGACGTCGTAGGCGCCGAGCCGGGGCAGCACCTCGCAGATGTCTCCGACGTGGATCGCGTTGTAGAGGTAGCGGTGCATGTCGGTGACGTAGGCGGCGCACCCCTCAATGCCATCGATGCGCACCTGCCACTGGCGCCGTTCATACCGGGACGGATCGCGTTCCGCCTCGAGAATGTCGGTGTATTCGCGAAACAGGTGCCCCCATTTCCCGAAACCAATGCCCACGTCCAGAATCGACCGCGGACGCAGTTGGCGGATGAGGTGGACGACCGTGGGGATGGGGTTGGGGCGGCTTGTGGGCATGGCGGGGTCAGGAGCCAAGGGCGAACACCACGAGCCGGTTGTTCTCAAGCACACAGGGGAACGTCGCACGCAACCGCTCACTGAAGTCCGCGTAGTGCTGGAGCCACCAGAAGGCCGGCCAGGCGAACACGAGGTGGCTGGCGCCCGCCCGCCGCAACCGCTGCAGCTCCTCCCACGCCGTCGCATCGTCAGCCGGCGGCCCCCACCACGCGCCGTCCTTTTCCAGAAAGGGCACAATCCGGTAGCCGGAAAGCGCGCGCACCCGGCCCCATTGGGCGTCGTCGACCAGGATCCACCGCGACTGGCCGGGAATGAGCCGACGGAGTTCGTCGGTGGCCATGGCCAGGCGTTGCGTCCAGGCGTCGGCCGCGGCCGGCGCCTGGGCGGAGGCGGCAGCAGGCCGCAGAGTGTTTTCGAGTTGCCGGACGGACTCGGGCAAGGTGCGGCCCGCGACAAACAGCTGTTGCTGTTTGCCCTCGATCTTCCCGGGGAGCGGAAAGGCCGCACAGACGAGCCCGGCTTGGGCATACAGCCCGGCAAAGTCATGCACCCACACATGCTCGGGCGTCGGCCACGGCCAGGACTCGCTCCAGTCGATATTCACCACGTAACACGCGGCATCCGCGAGACGGCGCGCCAACCCCACGACCGCCTCGGGCGGGTGGTGCAGAAACACCTCGACCGCCAGCGCCATGTCGTACCCCGCCCCCGGCAGCGGCTCGTTCGAGTAGAAATCGTAGGGGGCAAATCGCACACGCGGAGCGTCGCTGCAATAGCGTCGCGCGTTGGCAAGCTGCTCGGGACTCAAATCCACCGCCATGATCTCCGCTTCCGGCCAGGCTTCGGCCAGAAGCCGCGTCACGCGCCCAAAACCGCACCCGATTTCCAAAACCCGGCGCATGGGCAGGGCGCTGCGTTGCAGCACCCCGAGCAGAAACCGCTCTTGCATCCGATGAAATTCGGGGGGCGTGCGTTGCTCGCGCATGTAGTCGCGGCCGCGTTCGAGCCAGTAATCGTTCACGTTGAATTCGGCTTCCATCGTCTTGCCTCATTCCGTGGGAGCGACAAAGCGCGTCCGGACGGCTTGATAGAGATCGACCAGCTGGCGGTTGAGCCGGTGAATGTCATAATGCCGCGCCACAAACGCCCGCCCCTGCCGGCCCATGGCGGCCCAGCAGTCGGGGTGGAGGACAAGGTGCTCCAACCGTTCCGCCAGCGCCTCGACATCGCCCTCGGCCACAAGAAAACCCGACTCCCCGGGAACCAATCCCTCGGGCAGCCCGCCATGAAGCGTTGCCACCACAGGCAAACCGCACGCCTGGGCCTCCTGCAGAAACAGCCCCTGCCCTTCGGCATCCCCCTCGACCGCCACGCTCGCCAGAAGCCCAACGTGCGCCGCCGCCATCCGCTCCCGAATAAACGGGCCGTCCCGCGCGCCGTGCAGGACGACGATGTCCCCCAGGCCCAGCTCCTCCACAAGCCGCTCGCACCGGCGCCGCAGCGGACCGTCGCCCACCACCTCGTAACGCACGTCCAAACGCCGCGCCCGCAAACGTGCGACGGCACGCAACGCAACCTCGTGCCCCTTGATCTCCACGAGGCGCGCCACCGTGAGCAGGCGCACCGGCTCGCCGGGGCGCCGCGCACGGACCGCAAACGGGAACGCGTCCAGGTCCACCCCCATCGGCAGCCGGTGCAACTTCTCCGCAGGCGCGCCCAGGCGCAGGAGGCGCGCGCGGGTGAACTCGCTGTTGACGGTGATGGCGTCGGCGGCGGCAAAGAGGCGCGCGTACATGTCGGCGCCCTGCTGGCGCGGCAGCCGGGTGAAATCGTAGCCGTGAAAGCTCACCACCAGGGGCGCGCGCCACAACTCGCGGGCGAACCGGAAGCTCTCGCCCACGGGTCCGAAGTGCGCATGCAGCACGTCGTAACGCCCCGGCAGCGCGCTGAGCCGGTCCAGCCGGTAAAGCGCCGACAGGCTGAGGGCGCGCGCGCCATAGTGCGCCGCGCTGAGCGCCTGCTCGGTCAGCGCCGGCGCGCGCTCGAGGCAGCGCCGTAGCGCCGGCAGCGCGTCCGCCACGCGCCGCCAGTTGGGGATGGCTTCGGCGGCGCCCGGCACCCACGTCTCGCCCGCCAGCGGCCACGCCGGCAGCTCCCACGGGGCACACTCGGCGGGCATGTCCATGTAGGTGGTGCGCTCGAGCAGCCGGTGGGTCGAGAGCTCCGGCTGCACCGCGTCGGCAGGATCGCCGCGCGTCTCGGCATAAAGGTCCACCGCATGGCCGAGATCCAGCAGGCCGGTGAGCTGCCGGAGAATGAACGTCTCCGACACCACCGGGAACTGGCCCGCAAACAACGCAATGCGCAGGGGATGGCTCATGGGACGGTCTGGATCGACACCGCGGCAAACACCTCGGCATAACGGCATCGCGCCGCCAGTTCGCCCCGGAACTGGTTCAACCCCCGCACCGCCCGCGCGTAGTCGAACTCGCCCAACTGCGAGCGGTGCGCCCGCAACGCCCGCAGCTTGCGCGGCATGACCGCCGTGATGTCCTCCACGTGATCATGCCTCGCCATCGGCGTCCACACCTCGTAGGCGCGCACCTCCGGCGCCCCCAACGCCCCGCCCCGCAGCGCCGCCCGCAACACCGGCAGCGCCGCACGGTGGTCCGGATGCCACTCCTTCCGATGCGGCACATAGACAAGCCGGGGCCGCTCGCGCTCCAGCACGGGACGCAACCCGCGCGCGGCCGCGGCCCCATGGCCGCCCACGCCCCAGTCCGGCTGCCGCAGGAACTCCACCGCGGCCACCCCCAAAACTCTTGCCGCGGCGCTTGCCTCGCGCTCCCGAATGGCCCACGCCCGCTCGCGCGGCAGGTGCTTCAGACCCAGCTCGCCCGAGGTCAGAAACACCACGACCACACGGTCGCCGCCCGCGGCATGCCGGCAGAGCGTGCCGCCACAGCCGAGGGTTTCGTCATCGGGATGGGGAGCAACAACCAGAACATTCATGGGCAACACACAATCGGCAGCGCGGCCGGCCGGCAACGTTCATGCCGCTTCATACACCCTGACATAATCGCGGGCCATCCGCCCGGCAGAGAACCGCCGCACCGCCTCGTCCCGGATCCGCCGCCGATCCAGCCCATCACACCGCGAAATCACACCCGCCAACTCGCCGGCATCCGACGCCATATACCCGCTCACGCCGTTCTCGAGAATTTCCGGCACAGCGCCCACCCGCAGCGCGGCAACCGGCGTGCCGCACAGCATCGCCTCCACCAGCACCAGCCCGAACGGCTCCGGATATTGAACCGGATAAAGCAGCGCGCGCGCGCCTCCCAGCAACCGGGCCCGGTCCACACCCCGCACAAACCCCGCGTATTCCACCGTGCGGCCGTCCACCCACGGTTTGATCTTCTCGCGAAAATAGGCGTTTTCAGGGCCGGCCAGCACCAGGCGCACGCCGGCTGCCCGCGCCGCCTGCACGGCCTGGCATGACCCCTTGCCCGACGTGAAGCGCCCCAGGTAAACCACATAATCCTCCGGATCCGCCCGGAACGGGAACTGCCCAATGTCCAAGCCGTGCGGAATGATGGCGGCGGGCTCGAGCTGCGGGCAGCCGCTCCACTGGTGCCGCGAAATGGCCGTCACCCGCGAGCCGGGCGCCGATTCCCAAAGGCGGATGGCATTGGCGTCGGGGGCGATGTGGAGGGTGTGCACCATGGGGGCGCGGGAGAAGGGCTGCAGCGGGATGCCCCACAGGTAAGCCTGCGCGTGCAACACGTCGAACCGGGCCGAGGCTTCGACGGCGCGGCACAGGTTCACCCACTCGCACAACTGCCAGTCGTCCAACCCCCCCGGCGCTCCGTAGGGCCCCGGCAACGTGGCCACCAGCTCGCCTTCCACCACCGACCCGCCGCAGCCAAACACCGTCACCCGGTGACCGGCCCGGCTCAGCTCGCGCGCCAGGAGCCAGGTCCAGGCCTCGACGCTGCCGGCGGCGTCGCGGCCAACCGGGGCCGACATGGTGGAAACGACCGCGATGCGCATGTCAATTCATCGCCGATTCGAGCAGGTTCGGCAAAACCTTTCCGGCGTCGAAAAAGGCCTCGGCCAGCTCGCGGGCGGCGCGGCGATGGCGCGGATAGGCGGCATTGATCCGATCCAAACCGCGCAGCGCGCTCTCCGGGTCCGTGAACGTCACCAGCCCTTCGCCCAGCGGCAGACAATCCCCCAGGCCGGTGTCCTCAAGCAGGACCGGGCGGCCGGACGCCAGGTAGCACACCGTGCGGTCGCTGACCCACCCGCTGCGCATCGCCACGTAGCCGTGCTTGGGCACGCTGAACTCGCCACGCGATTGCTGGATGAACTGGCGATACGACCGTGGCGTGCGCGAAACCACCTCGCCCCGTTCCACCTCCCACCCGTGCCGCCGCAGCGGCTCGGGATCAGTCCCCATCAGGGCCATCCGAAAGACCTGGGCCGTGCGCCGCGGCAAGTCCAGATACCGCGGAAAGGAACGGTCGCGTTGCCCATACGACACCCCGCCATACTGCGCCTCGCGGAACCCCTGCCAGCGGATGATCGACGTGAACCGCGTCGCGTCGCCCTCCGCCTCGGGCCACTCGGACAACGCCACCGGCGGAAGCGTCGCCCGCCACGGCCCCCCGTCCGTCGGCACCGCACAGCCGGGCGCGCCCACGCGCTGGCCCACCGTGAACCGCCGCTCGCACCGCCCGATGCCCTCCGCCAACCCACGGTCGCCGTTAGCCAGGCGGATCTGAGTGAACCCGGGATCGACGTCGATAAAAGCCCGGCGCCGCGGCCAGTCGTATTCCGTCCGCCACGTCCACAGCGGCGCGGCGCGCACGATCAACAGATCCGCGTCCCGGCAGACGGCATGGAACCGTTCGAGAGGCAGCCCCCGCGAGCCGCTGTCGGTGCGGTAGATCCAGGAGTCGCCCAGGCCGAAGGGTTCGAGGCACGCGCGCACATAGGCGGCGGGATAATCCAGCTCGTAATTCCACACCTCCTGTTCCCAGTCCCATACCCACGTCGTATCGCCGCAATCCTCGAGATAGCACACGTCGTGGCCCAGGGCGCGCAGGCCGACCAGGTACTGGAGACTGGCCCAGGCCTGCCCCCCAAGACCGGACCGCCCGATGGTGCCCGCCAGGATGATCCTCATAACCCGGCACGCGCCATCAGACTGCCCACCACCTTCTCGGCCGCGAAATGCTCGGCAGCAAGCTCCCGCGCCGCCCGGCAGTGCCCGGCGTAATCGCCCTCGATCGCATCCACCGCCGCCAGGATCTGGTCCATGGTCTCAAACCCAAAAAGACCACGGCCCGACGGCAGAAACTTGCTGAACCCGGTCTCCTGGGTGATCACGGGACGGCCCGCGGCCAGATAGCAGGCGGTGCGGTCGCTGAACCAGCCGGTGCGGGGACGCACATACTGGTCGCGCGCGACGGTGAACTCGCCGCGCGACTGCTGGATGTAATCGTGGTACAGGCGGGTGTCGCGCGAAATGGCCACCGAGTCGGTCTGGCGCCAGCCGCCATCGAGCAGACGCGTCTTGACCTGCGGATCCACCGTGGCCGCCAGTTCGAACGGCACCGCCCGGCGGCGAGGCAACTCGAGGAACTTTTCGAACTCGCGGTCCTTGGTCCAATACCACGTGTCGCCGTTCCATTCGAGGTCCTTGCCCCGGTTGTGCCAGGTGGTGATGGTGGTGAACGCCGCTCCGCCCACCGGCCCCCCGCCGTCCCACAGGTCCATCGCCACCGGCTGCCGCGTCGGCAGCCAGCGGAACGGCCCCGTCGGCACCCCGCAGTCGGCAGCGCCCAGATTCTCCCCAAACGTGAACAGCGTGTCGTGGGCGGCCAGCGTGGCCATCATGCCGGCGTCGCCCTTTGCCACCTTCACCTGGGACGCGAAGGGATCGGACTCGACATAAATGCGGCGTTTGACGCGGCGATGCTCGTCGCGCAGTTCCTGGGCGCCGGTCACGTTGAGAAACGCGTCGGCGTCGCGGTAGAGCTGCTCCATCTGCGCCTCGGACATCCCGTAGCACCGGCCGTCCGGGTAGTTGCCGCGAAAGGCCCAGCGGTCCCCAAAACCGTGCGCCTCAAGCGCCGGCAGCACCGCGGCGATGTTGCCCGCCGCATCGGGCGTCAGATCGTTCAGCCGCGGGTCATACACCCAGCGCCCCGAGTCCTCGATGTAATACGGATCATACCCCAGCCGCCGCAGCCCGAGCAGATAATGCAGAAACTGATACGTCACCCCCGCCAGCGGATACCAAAACAGAATCCCGAACACAATGATCCGGCCCTTTGTCGGAGCGTTAACCAGCATGACGGTTCCTTTCCCGGTCGGTCAGCGGCCGGATGACCCGCGCCGGATTGCCTGCGACCACCGTGAACGGCGGCACGTCCGATGCCACCACGGACCGAGCCCCGACGATGGCCCCCTCCCCAAGGGTCACCCCGGGCAGCACGCAGGCCTCGAACCCGATCCAGACATTCCGCCCAACCCGCACCGGACGCGCCGGCACGTCGGCACACGCCACACGCGGCTCCCGCGCCGGCACCCGCTCCAGTTCGCGACGCCGTTGGGCGGCGTCGAACGGCACCCGGTAGGTGTCCATCAACACCACATTCCACGAAATCAACGCGTAATCGCCGATGCTGATTTCCGCGTCGCAAATGATGCGGGCGCCGTGCACCAGCGCGCACTCGCCGAGCGTCACGCGCCCCTGCGGCCCGACATCAAACAGGGTGCCCAGGTACGTCGAGGCGCCCCGGCCGTAACGCACGCCCGCCGGCAGCCGGCTCCGGAACAATGTGAAACTGAACGAGGTCTCCACGTAGGCCGTCGCGTCAAGGACGACGTTCTCCGGAACCGAGCCGGCATACCAGTCGCCTTCAATCCTCCGGCCGGGCGTCATGGCGCCTCTCCGATGATCTGCGCCGGGTTGCCCATCACACGCGCCCTGGACGGCACGTCGCGCGTCACCACCGCGCCGGGCTCAATAAACGCCCCCCCTCCCACCCGCACGCCCTTCAAAAGGGTGGCGTTGGGACCAATCCAGACGTTGTCCTCGATCACCACCGGGCGCCTGAGGACCGCAGGCCGGGGACGCCCCCGCCCGAGGGGCGAACACGCAATGGCATCGGCAATCCGCTCCGCCGGCGCCACCGGATGAAAGTCGGTGTCGGTGACGACGGTGTTCCAGCCGATCATCACGTAATGGCCGATGCGCAGTTCCAGCTCGCACAGAAGCACGGCGTTGGTGAAATAGCAGTAGTCGCCAATCGACACCCGGCCGCCCTCGCCCAGGTCGAAATGCACCCCGTCCATCGTGCTGTGCGCACCCACCACCAGCGCACGCTCGAGCGTGCTGTGAAAACGCTTGAACGCCAACTCGCCCGTGACGAGCGCGTTCGCATGCAACAGCACATTGGGCGGCGGCGTGCCGTGAGTCCAGCGCCCCGGCGCCGGCACCGCGTTGTCGGGAGTCGCGATCACATCCAACAAACCGCCTCATGTTACCTCATCCAACGCCCCCTGACGAGCTTTTCCTCATCACCCGCCACTGCGCGGGTGCATCCGGGGTTGACGGTGGCGGAGCGCCGTGCCGCAGCCGCGTCTGCGCGTCCGCCCAAGTCGCGGCAGCGACGAGCGACGGTCGCCGTGGGGGGCATTGGTTATGCCGGATGCCACCCACGGAACAAGCCGCCCACGGCGCGGCGCCGCGTTCGCCGTGCTTGAACAACCCGCATCAACTTCCCTTGCACCCGCGCCCAAAAATGGTATAACCGGGCCCACGACCCGTCCGGCCCGTGCCGGAAGACGTGCGGGGCCCGGCGGCGGCCCGCCGGGCGAGGGTGCCGGCAATGAGCGATGAACATCCATCACCTTGAACTGTTCTACTACGTCGCCCGGCACGGCGGCATCAGCGAAGCGGTGCGCCACATGCCCTACGGCATCCAGCAACCGGCCGTCAGCGGGCAGGTCATCCAACTGGAGGAATTCCTGGGTGTCACGCTCTTCCAACGCCGCCCCTTCTCGCTGACGCCCCCCGGCAAGGAGCTTTACGAGTTCATCCGGCCGTTCTTCGACAACCTGGGACCGGTGGCCGACACGCTCCGCGGCGGCGTGTCCCAACAACTGCGGCTGGCGGCGTCGGAGATCATGATGCGCGACCATCTGCCCGGCATTCTGCAGGAACTGCGCCGGTCGTTTCCCAAGCTCAAAGTCACGCTGCGCGAAGGTTACGACCCGGAAGTCGTCACGTGGCTGCAGCGACAGGAAGTGGACGTGTCCATCGGCCTGGTGGGCGCGGCGAAGCCGCCCGCAGGCATCCACAGCATCCCGCTGCTGCGGCTGCCGCTGGTGCTGCTGGTGCCCCGCACCAGCAAACTCAAGAGCGCCGCCGAACTCTGGCAGCGCGACCGCATCCAGGATTCGCTCATCACGGTGCCCAGCAACGAGCCGATCTGCCGGGCCTTCCAGGACGGCCTGGCCAAACTCAGCGTGGACTGGTTCGGCGGCATCGAAGTCAGCACCGTGGAACTGGTCCAAACCTACGTCGCCCATGGCTACGGCTGCGGCGTCACCGTCGGCGTGCCCAAAATGAAGTTCCATCCCCAGGTCCGCGCCCTGCCGCTCGAAGGCTTCAACATGGTCCCGCTCTGCATCCTCTGGCAGGGAACCCGCAACCCCATGCTCGACACCCTCTTTAAAATCTGCGCGACCGCCACCCGCCGTCTGCTGGAAGGCGAAGACCCGAAGCTGTCGCTGCTGCACTAGACCGCTTCCAGCCCGGCTGGGGCCGAACCCAGCACCATGACTCAATGAAAACGACCGATTTCACGCCCGCACGGCGGAGAGCCTGCCGGCCTTGAACAACAATCCCCTCACAACCCCATCCCACACCATGAAGCCCAAAACCACAGCATCCCCCAGCCCCAGCCATCGGTTCGCCGCGTGTCTCACCCTCGCCGCCTGTGCCGCCTTCGCCGCCGCAGCGGCGGAGGCGCCATCGCGGGACATCCCCGCCGCGGTGAAGCGGCTGCAGGATCAACTCGACGAACAGACCCGGCGCATTGACCGGCTCTACCGCGCGCTGGGGCCGCGCCTGGAGGAGATGGAAGAGCGCGCCGCCTACATCCAGAAGCAACGGCAGGAGGATAAGGCGCTCGCCCTGGAACAGATCGCCGAGGTGCAAGACGAGTCCCTGACCGCCGTCGGTTGCGTGAATCCGGCCGCTGCCGAATTCGCCGTCATCACCAGCCACGGGAGCGTGCGCCTGTTCGACGCCGCCGGCAAACCGGCCCGGGACCTCCACCAGCCGGGCCAGGTCATCAGCTGCCTGGCCTTCGCCCCCAACGGAGCCGCGTTGCTGACGGGAACGGCGACCGGCGCCTTGCTGGTCTGGGACCTTGCGAAAGGCACTTGTCGCACCGTCGGCGACGATGTGGCGCGCAAGGTGGACCGCGTGACCTGGCTGGGCAACAACCGCGTGGTGTGGGGCGGCTCGGTCGAATACTGGAAGGACGGCAAGGCCGTCAACCATGACCAGCCGGCCGGCGCCGTCCTCGACCTCGCCACCGCACAGCGCCGTTGGACCTTTCGCGCTTTCATCCGCGATGACTTCCATACCCTCGCCGGCGCGCACGACGGAAGCCGACTCGCCGTCCTGGAAATTCCCGGCCAGCCCCGCGGCGCCTTTCTGCTCGAGGGCGCCACGGGCGAGGTGCGCCACGTCTGCTACGACGCGGCGCACGGTTCGGGCCCGCTTTCAGCGGCACTGTCGCCCGATGGCAGCCTGCTGGCGGTGGGTTACGCGCCGCGCGACATCATCCTCTGGAACGCGCGCACCGGCGAGCGCGGGACGCTGCTCGAAGGCCACCAGAACTGGGTGGTGAGCCTCGCGTTTTCCACAGACTCCACCCGGCTCATCTCCGGCGCCGGAGACAGCACGGCACGCCTCTGGGATCTGAAACGCGGCCGTGAGATCGGGCGCATTCGCTTCGAAGGCTCCTCCACCTATGTCGAGGGTGTCGGACTCTCGCCCCGGGACGATGTCGCCTTTGCCGTCGCGAGCGGCGTGTTAATCGTGGCCCGGGTGGACCGGGCGAAGCCGTGAGCCCATGCTCCGCAGCTCGGCACCCCGGCGCGGATCGCCGGAGCGCCTGGCTTGGCAACCCCCATTGGCTGGATCGATGCCGGCTCGTCATCTTTCAATGAGTGCCGCCGGCCGGCTATAGAGTAGGCTGCGCGCGTGAACACGGATCTCAGTCGTTCCCTGGTGCATTGGATGGCCGAGGGCAAACTGGACGCTCGCGTCGTCCTTCCCGCGCTGCGCCAGCTGGGCCCCGAGCCGGCGCCGGCGCGCTCCCTCATCGAACTGCTCGAAGACATCGCCACTGAAAACCGCGCGGAACTTGCGCCCCTGCCCGTTCACCTCAGGGAGGTCTGCCGCCAGGAAGCCCTGGCAGCCCGCGGCGCGCTGGCCGCAGGAGGCCGCCCGCCACCGGACACGGCGCGGGCATTGGCCGGGCTGCCGCTCCAGCCGCCCCGCCCATGGCGCGAGGTCGCCGCGATCGAACAGGCGCTCGCCCGCGCCCTCACGGCCGCGCACGACCAACTGCTGGCCCAGGCGCACCCCGGGCCGGCGCCGGTCGCGACGGACGCTGTGCGGGAGCGGTGCCAGCGCGAGACCGGCGCCGCGCTGGGACAGCTTCAAGCCCACGGGTCCATCCTCGGCGAGGACCTGCTCGCGGCGGCACAGGCCCGCACGGCCGGCTCCTGGCCGGAGCCCGTGACGGCCGTGCTCGCGACGGCTCTCCGAGATCTTCAACAGACCGCCCGGGAGCGGGCCGCGCGGGCGGTCGACGAAGCCCCGGTGCCGTTGCCGGACACGGTCGATGAAGCGCAGGCCCTGGCGTGCTGGACCCGGCGTTGGGAACAGTCCGCCGATGCCGCGGAGCGGCGGCGTTTGCTGGACATGCTCTGTGCGTGGCCCAGCCCGCGCGCGGCCGCGCCGCTGCGCGATGCCCTTCAGCAGGGCTGGATGCAGGAGCGGGCGCAAGTGGCGCTGGCCCTCCGCTTCGGCGTGGCGTGGGCCAGCGCCTGGCCCCACTGGCACCGTTGGCTGGAGCAATGCGAGCGGGAGTGGCGCCAGCAGGCCGACGCCCTGGATGCCCTGGCGAAACACCAGGCCGTCACCCTCCTGTGGACGTGGTACCAGAACACAGCCACACCCGACACGGCCGCGCTGGAGTGGCTGCGGGAACGGGCTGCGGAACACTTGGGTCCCGAGGCGCGGGCTTCGTTTGCGTCCCGATCGCAATGGGCGGCGCAGATCCCGGCGCACGAACAGACCCGTCTCGGGCTGGCAGCATCGTTCCCAGCCGAACCGCGCGCGCGTCCATACGCCGCGCCGGGTGCGGTGCCGCCGGTCATCGGCGCGCCGGCGGTGGCCACGGCAGCGACAGCAGAATCGCCCGCGGCGCTGCCGCAGCCTGTGCCCCAGCCTCTGCCCGTCTCGCCCCCGGCGCCGCCGCCGGAGGCGTCGGTGTGGGACCAGCACATCCAGCCGTTTTTCACGGCGAACGGGTATGTGCTGGCGGGGATTGCGATGGTGATCGTGGGCAGCTCGCTGGTGGCGTATTACACGTGGGACAAACACTGGCTGGTGCGCTACACGATCATGCCAGCGTTGCTGGCGTTTTTTACGTGGACCCTGGCACGCGCCGGACAATGGATCGAGGATCGAGACCCGCAATTCAAGGCCATGGGCGCCACGCTCCGGGGGGCGGCGATCGGGTTGTTGCCGGTCAATTTCATGGCCATCGGCCTGTTGTCGGGCGATCCCGACGTGTCGCACAAGGGCCTCGCGGTGTCGCTGATGGCGGCGGTGTATCTGGGCTTCTTCGGGTGGGGGTTGCGGCGGTGGTGTTCGGCGGTGCATCCGGGCCTGGGCAACGTGCTGGGCGGCGCGCTGCTGGCGCTCAACGCCCTGGTGGCGTTCAGCCCCCTGGCGCGAACCCTGGGGGGCCTTCAGGGCGAGCCCCTCTGGCAGCTCATGGGCGCCGGTTTCCACGCCGGATTCGCCGTCGCCGCCGCCGCGGTCATCTGGTTTTCGCGGCGGATTCTCACGCCGGATCTGGCCGAAGAGAAACGGGTGCCGTGGTTTGTGGGAGTGGCGCTGGCGCTGACGTATGCGCAGGTGTTCGCCTGGGTGCACGCCTACATGCGGCATGTGCCGGAGGTGTTCACCTACGCGCCGGCCGTGGTGCTCGCCGGGGGGTTGGTGCTGTTCGCGGAAGGTGTCGCGTTGCGGCTCCAGCGCGCGCCCCGGCACCACGGCGCCGAATCGTTTCTGGGCTTCGCGCTCATCCTGCTGGGCCTGCTGATGGGGGCGGCGCAACCTAGAATCCGGATCGTGGTGTTTGTCCTCGCCGGCGCGGTGTGGTTGTGGCAGGCGGTGCGCCGCGAACATCCGCTGCACTATGGGGTGGCGCTAACCCTGTTCATGCTGGGCGGCGCGTCGGTGACCCTCCTGGAGTCCTTCCCCGTCCCGTGGCGTCCGCCCGTCGGGATGGCGATGGCGGTGGCGCTGATGGCGGCGCCGCGGCTCGCTTGGGCCCGATTGCACCCCGAGTTCGGCAAGGCGTGCCAGGGGATGCAGGCGACCGTGTTGATGCTGACGGCGCTGGTGGCGGTCTTGGGGCAGTGGCACGAGAGTTCGGCGCCGCGGGTGACAGGCGTCTGGCTGCTGCTGGTGGGCGCGTCGTTCCTGTGGAGCGCGTTGCGCCAGGGCCAGATCGCCTGGCTGCACACGGCGATGGTGGTGCTGGCGCTCGCACTGCCCTACCTGGGCTGCGTGCAGATGAAACCGCCCACCCTTCACCACAACACCCTCCCCTTCGGCCTGGGGGCGCTCTCCTGGCTGTGGCTGGGCGCCACTTGGATTGGCCGCCACCCGCTGTTGCGTCAGGCGCGCTCGACCGTGCTCTGCTTCTACGCCGTGCTGGCCGTGGCCGCCATGCTGTTGCGGGTGGGCCTCGGCGACGCCGCGCCTGATCCCTTGTGGTATCGCGACGCCCTCGCGTATCTCGGGCCGTTCCTCATCACCGGCGCGCTCGTGTTCGCCACCTATTACTCCCGCTCCCACCTCCTCGCCGCCATGGGCGTCGCCATCAACGTCATCCTCTTCCCCGAACTGCGCGGCAACCTCCGCGAAGCCCTCTCCGGCCTGGCCTGGGGCACCGGTCTCGGCAGCGCCCTCGCCGCCCTCGGCCTCGTCGCGCTCGGCTTCCGCCTCCGCCCCTGGGCGCGGCTCCGGAACCTTGGCGACGGCGACCCGCTGCTCGGCCGCGAGCCGTTCCCGCTGCGGCGGGGCGACCACACGCTCTTCACCACGCCGATCCTCCTCGCGGCCCTCTACCTCGCCCTCAGGGTGCAGACGTGGGACCTGGCGCGGAACTGGACGACCGGCGGCGTGCGGGTGGAGACGGCCGTGGCGCTGCTGTTCAGCGGTGTGGTGTGGCTTTGCATCGCGGCGTTCTGGCGCGCGCATCGCGCGGCCCCATGGGCGGTCCACCTGGGTTGGTTCTGGGGCGCCGTGGGTTTTGGATGCTGGTATGCACGAGAGGCCGCCGATCCCCACTGGTCATGGCCGCTGCTGCTGGCCGGGCTGTGGCTGCAGGGCCTTTATTGGAGTTGCCACTACGGATTCGAACGCCGCTGGCCGTGGATTGGGGAACTGTTCACCGACCGGTTCCGGAGGGTGCTCGCGGCGGGAAGCCTGCTGGTGCTCGGGGTGGCCGTTGCCGATCTGGTCGCGGGCGTCGAGTGGACGCGCCTGGGCTGGTTGCTGGCGTTTGTCGCGGCCCAGTGCGCGTGGCATGGATTGGCCAAACGCCAGCCCGTGTTCGGTGTCGCCCTCTTCGTGCTGCTGTGGGCGATCGTGTTGGCGGCGACGGCGCCCGGGGAGGGGCCTCTGTGGCAGCGGATGTCGGTCGAGAGAAGCCTGCTGCCCACGCTGGGTTTGCTGGCGGCGGTCCAGGCGATGTGGCTGGGGTTGGAACATGCGCCTTCGCTTCACGCGCGGCTGGAGCCGCTGGTGCTGCCGATGGAAGTGCTGTCCAGCGCGCTGGTGTGCCTGCTGGCCGTGGGGGCGCTGGTGGATGTGGTCGCGGCCGAGGCGGTCCCCGTGCGCAGTCAGTGGGTGCTGCTGGCGCTGATGCTGATGACGGCCCGGGCGCATCGGTCGGGGCCCCTGCTGTTCCTGGGCTTGCTGCTGGGCTATGCGCTCGTCGGGGGCGCCGAACTGCGGGCGCTCGGCAACGCGGCCGACCGCATCGGGTGGCTGACGGCGCCGTGGCGGCTGGGGGCGCTGGCGCTGGGCATGGTCCTGCTGCTGCAGGCTGGCCGTTGGCTCCAGGGGCGTGCGCCCCGATGGCTCCAGGGCGCCCGGCCGCACCCGCTGTTCACCGCGCCGTCGCCGGAGTGGGTTCATGGCCCGGCGTTGGTGTTTGCCTGCGCCGCCGCCGTGTTGCAGACCGCCGACCCGGCCTACCGGCCCAGCCCGGCGCAGTTGTGGGCGCCCTATCTCGGGGCGGCGGCCTGTGCGGCGATCGCGTGGTTCTGGCGCCGGTCGTGGCATTATGGTGTGGCCGGGCTGCTCCTGGTGCTGGGCAACATCCACCTGGTTCGCGTGCTGGCGGGCGATTGGCTCCGGGCCCGCGGCCTGTCCGAACTGCACCTGGTCTGCCTGGGCTTGTGCCTGAGCCTGGCCCAAGTGTCTGCACTGCGGTGGCGTGTCCGCGGCGACGCGGTGGTGGCGGTGTTGAACCAATCGTCCCTGGTCCTCGCGGTTGTGATCCTGGGGCTGCTGTCGGCCAACTATGTGGGCGCGCCCAACCTGGAAGCGTTCACCCCCTTGCGGTTCGCCGTTTCGGGTGTGCTGGCCTGGCTGGCAGGCGTGTATTTCCGGCGTGCGGCTCGGCACCCCGGCCCCGGTGAAGCCGCCTACGTCGACCATCTGGAGGGATTGTATCACTACGGCATCGTGGTGGCGCTGTGGTGCGCGGCGCTGCTGGTGCCGGGGCTGAGCCACCCGGCCCTCGCGCTCCCCGTGTTGAGCCTGCCGTTGTTTTACTTCTACGCGCGGGCGGAGGTGGGCCATCGCCGCCCGCAGCCTGAAGGACGGCGGTATCGGCATTCCGCAGCCGTGTTGGGCTTCATGGTTCTGGCGCTGTATGTGTTCCGAAGCGTCGCGCAGATGGTGATGTTCCCCGACGTCCCGATTGCGACGCGGCACTACCATCAAAACGCGGCGCTGCTCATGGGGGTCTCGCTGGTCCTGCTGCGCCTGCACGGACTGGGCGGCACAGGCTGGCTGGCGTTCTACGGGGGGCTGGGATTGATGGGCGGGAGCTATTTCCTGCTCACCGCGCTGCCAGGCCTCAGCCCCTTCGACCGCCCGCTGCCCGCGGCGTGGATGGCCATTCTCGCGGCGCAGTTCTGGATCGTCCTGAGCTACGAACGATCCCCCCTGCGCACCGCCATCCAGCGCCTGGCCGGCCTCGACGACACCGCCTGGCACCGCCTGCGGCGTTCGTGGGGGATATGTTTGCTGGTGGCGGTGCACGGCGCGGGGGCGTGGGGGCTGTTCGATTCCAGCGCGCGATCGGAATTGGTGGCGCCGCTGGTGGCGGGTGTGGCCAGTGTGATCGTGCATCAGGGCATCTTGCGGCAGTCCCCGGTCTACCTGGCCATCGGCGGCCTGGAACTGCTCCTGGCGCTGCACGTGGACTTCCTTATGCCCAGTTGGCTGGACCAACGCCACATCGTCTGGGTCCTGCTGGCGCTGCTCGCCTCCCTGCGCGCCGGCGACCTGCTGAAACCTGCCTGGGTGGCCGCGGTGCGTCCCGGGGCCGCGGCACTCGTCCTGGGAACGATGGTGTTTGCCCATGCCCTCCATCATCGGCCGTGGTCCGACACGGGGCTCTGGGCGGTCGCCCTGCTGGCGCTCCTGGCGGCGTCTCACCCGCTCCGTGCAGACGCGGGCGGCGCCGTGGAGGCGTGCGTGCGCGCGTGCGCGCGGTTGCTGCCGGTGGCGCCGGTGTGGCTGGTCTACTTCAGCCAGGCGCCACTGGCCGAGTTGGGCGTCGACGGCGCGGTTCGAGCCTGGCCGCTCTTGACAACTGCCGTGGCGCTGTTTCTGACCGGACTGGCGGCGGAGCGGTATCAGACGCGCGGGGCCGCCCGTTACCGCGCGTGGCGTCGTGGGCCGCCGTTTCTGGTGGACCGGATGCTGGCGCAATTCGAGGCGCACGGGGTGCGTCTGCATGTGACGACGCTCGGGGTGGCCGTGGGCGTGGCGGTGGCGGTGCAAGTCGCCGGATACCAGCAGCCGTTCGCCCCACGAGAATGGTGGGTGCTGGTGGCGCTGTATGCCGGATCGGCGCTGGCCTGGTGGCGGCGGGCGCAAACGGCGCGCTCGCTGGCGTCATCGTTCCTGATGCAATTGTGCGTGGCGGGGGTGCTGGCGGCGGTGCGACGGCAGTGGATGCTCACCACGGACCTCTGGAGCTACGAATACGACGTGTGGGCCAGCCTGGGCGTGTCGGTGCTGCTGACCGGCGCGCGCGATCTGCTGGAGCGACAGCCGCAACCGTTGGCGAGATCGCTGCTGACGAGCCTCTGTGTGCTGCCCCTGCTGGCGATGCTGTGGGTGGTGGCGCACGGGCTGGGGGCGAACCTGGCGTTGTTGGTGGTGGGATTGCACAGCATGATGTTTGCGTATCTGGGCCGGAACGATCGCGAATCGCCGTTCACGCTGGTCGCCCTCGGCGGGTTCGTGTTGTTCGTGCTGTTGACGTTCTGGACCAAGCTGCATGTTCACGCCGTGCACGCGTATGTCATTCCGGTCGGCTTGGGCGTGCTGGCGCTGGTGCACCTGCTGCGCGAGCGGATGGCACCGGCCACCCGCAACGCCGTGCGGCTAGTCACCATGCTGGCGATGCTGGGCAGCTCCGGCTACTACGCCCTGGCCGACCTCCGGTATCCGGTCGCGTTCAATCTGACCCTGATCCTGCTCTGTCTGCTGGCGATGGGTCTGGGCAGCCTCTTGAGCGTGCGGATTTACCTGGCGCTGGGGTTCACGGGGCTGCTGGTCGCGCTGGGCAACTTGCTGGTGCGCGCCCTGGTCCACGCCGAGCGCAGCGTCCGCATGACCGTCGTCGGCAGCCTCGTGCTGGTGATTGGCGCCACCCTTGTCTTTGGCGCCATCTACTGCAAGACCAACCGGGACCGCATCGAAGCCTGGCTGGCGCGCTGGCGTGCGACGTTCGGCGCCTGGGAGTAGCTTGAATCCCACCGCCGATTGGGGTCACGTCTGGACATTGGACATTATCGTCTCTGGGGTCACGTCGAAGCGCAGTTTGGGGTCATGTCTGGACAATACACATCGTTGCCTCCATCTTCTCAACGATCATCCCCAGTGTTCGGTCCCGTTGCAACCTCTGCTCCATTCGGCGCACCGCCTTGGCTGTCGCCGCCCCGCTCAAACCGCCGGCTGCTGCTCCCAGTTCCGGAAGCGTCAACCCGCAGTGTCGCCGTCCAAGGTAGAGCGCCACGTCACGTCCCCAGTCCTTCCGCCGGTCGCAAAACTGTTCCCATGACTCACCTTTCCCCTCTGCCACGCATGTCTTTACGCGGTCGAAAGAAAGCAGGCGCCTCCACGTGCGCACGGCAGGCTGCTCGCGCCGGTCTCCGCGGACGCCGCGCCGCAGTCGCTCCACAAATCTACTTGGGGCGTCGAGAGGGCAACCGGGCGCCGACTTCGGTGCGCCAGGCGTGGAGCCGGGCGCGCAATTGGGCGGCGCGATGGGGCTGGCTGGCGACCTGGTTGTGCCGCTCCCCCACATCGTCACGGAGATGGTAAAGCTCGAGGTGGTTGTCCTCGAAATACTCGAGCAACTTCCAGTCGCCCGCACGCACGGCGCTGGCGGGCGTGGTCGTTGTGTAGTAATGCGGGTAGTGGAAGAAGAGCGCATCGCGGTTGAGATGCGCGTTGGGCTGGCGGAGGAGCGGCACGAGGCTTTGGCCATCCAGCGGCCCAGCCGGGGCGGGCGGCCTCGTGGCAGCCAGCCCGCACACCTCGGCAATGGTGGGGAACCAGTCGGTACACATCACCGGTTCCTCGCAAACGCCGCCGGGCGGCGTCATACCGGGCAGGCGAACGATCAGGGGCACGCGGATGCCGCCTTCGTAAAGGGAGCCTTTGCCGGAGCGGAGGGGGGCGTTGCTGGTGACAGGCCGGCCGCGGTGCTGGTTGGTATAGCCGCCATTGTCCGAGGCGAAGATCACGAGCGTGCGATTCCGGAGCCGGCGTTGCTCGAGTCGCTGGAGCACGCGCCCCACGTTCTGGTCCATCGTCTGGACCATGGCCGCATAGTCCGGGTTCTGATGGTTCATACCGGGTTCGATTCTGGCACGGCATGTTTCGACGAGGTTGGTTTTGCCCTCGATGGGGGTGTGCACCAGGTGAAACCACAAATTGAGAAAAAACGGGCGGTCGCCCGCGGTGTCGATCCACTCGAGGGCCTCGTCCGTGAGGCGATCATCGAGGTAATCGCCGGGCTTGCCCGGCCCCAGTCCGGGGACGTAACGGAACTCACGTGCCTGGCCGAATTCACCTCGGAACGGATGGAAGTAAGTGGGCGGAGCGCCCCAGTGGGTGCCGCCGATGTTCACGTCGAACCCCTGGGTTTCGGGCGAATGTCCGGCGTCGCCCAGGTGCCACTTGCCGACGTGGAAGGTGAGATAGCCGGCGGCCTTGAGCTTCTCGGCCAGGGTCACCTCGGCAAGCGGGAGGTCCGCGATGGCCGGTGCCGGGAGCAAGGGATGGTTCTGGGCGGGCTTCAACGCGCCTTCGCGCCAGATTGTCATGTGCAACCGGGCGGCGTGCCGGCCGGTGAGGAGAGCGGCGCGCGTCGGGGAACAGACCGGCATCGCATAGGCTTGGGTGAAGCGCACGCCGTCGCGCGCCAGTTGATCGATGTGGGGGGTCTGGTGCAAGTCCGCGCCGTAGCAGCCCAAGTCCGCCCAGCCGAGGTCGTCGGCGAGAATGAGGACGACGTTGTAGGGAGCGGGCTGTGCTGGCATGGCGGCGAGCGACAGCCAGGCGGCGGCGGCGCAGGCATAGCAATGATGGACCGTCGTGTTCATGCGAGCGCGAATAGCAGTAGCATGGGGAAGCCATTTCGTCCGTCAACGATTTCCCGCCGCAGGCATTCCCTTCATTTCAGTCCTTGCCCCCGGCCGGCCAAAGCGTGTTCGGACGCCGTCGCGACGTTTTTGGGGTTTGGGGCAGCGACGTGCGACACACGCGGGCTGGGACCAGGGCAACCGGGGGTCAGCGTCCGTTGGGAGTGTCCGGGGAGCACCAAAGGATGTTTTTCTCGGGGTCGTGGAGCAATTCTTGGTGCTGGTTCCATTTGATGAATTCGACGCGCCCATCGAGAATGCCCATGATCGCGCCATCGCCGTGCCGGCGCGTAAGGCCCTCGGACGGGTCGCTGCCTCCGTCATTCCAATACTGCGGTTTGGTCTCGTCGGTTTCCCAAAGGATCATGCTGTCGGGGTGGAATGCGCTGAGGGTGTAGGTTTTGCCGTCTTTGGCGACGCTGGGGGTTGTCCCGCCGATGCCGACATAGGAACTCATCACGTAGCTGGTGAATTTGACCCGGCATTGTGTCCACGAGGCGAAGTTGGTTCTGTGGGAGGGACACAGGTAGATCGCCTTGGAGGTGAAATAGGGATAGAACAGGCCCAGCGTGGGGCCGTAGATGTCTCCATCGGGGTCGGTGGGGTTCCTGTTGATGACCTTGCCCGGCTTGTAGAGCCAGCCGACGGGCAGGGTGGTCATCATCAGGCTGGCCTCGCCGCCGGTGTTGGGGGGTGCAAGCCGGTCCTCGCTGTCGGTCAGGTACATATGCTCGGCCAACAGGAGTTGTCTCACGTTGTTGATGCATCGGGTTCGTTGGCCCCGTTCCTTGGCCTTGGCCAGGGCCGGCAGAAGCAGGCCAGCCAGAATGGCGATAATGGCGATGACCACCAGCAACTCAATCAACGTGAAACCGAGGCCGCCTCCAGGGCCGTCCCGTCGCCAACTGTTGTCCATTTGATGTTCCATGGTCTATCTCGAATCCAATGACACTCATCGCGCATTGCGCGTCGATTCTGTCCGACGATGCGGCGCGTTCTTTGAGCCACGACGGGTTATCGGATTCGGTAAAAGGCCGCGGCCTGGCCGATGGGCCCTGTGATGGTGGGGGTGTCGACGAGTGCGACCGGCGTCCAGACTCCGGACCCGAGATCGGTGGATTCCTCGACGACGTAAGGCGTGTCCCCGCCGGTCCAAGTGATCGTGCCCGTTCCGTCGCCGTTATCGACGATGGATGTGATGGAAATCGAGCTGGCGGCGTTCAAGGTGACGGGCAACGAGAATCGGCTGGTGTGCATGGCGGCCATGTACTTGCCCAGCTCGCCGGCCTGGGCGTAGGAGGCGGTCACCGTCACTTTGGTGCCTGCCGGGATGTTGTAAGGCGAGATGTCGAAGATAAAGGCGCCCGGGAGGGGGTTCAGGTCGGCGGCCGCGTCCGCTTCGAAGTTGTAGGCCAGCGTGGTTTCGCCCTGAGCCCAGACCGGCAGGATATTGGTGAGGGTCTGGAATTTCGCGCCGTTGACGAGTCCCTCCTCGTTGGCCACATAGACGTCAACAATGACATTGGTGCGCGGATCGATGCCCAACGGGAAGGTGCCCCTCAACCGGCGGGTGGAACTGCTGGGATCCAGCACGGTGACGAAGTTGGTGGCGCCTTCTTCGGCCGTTCCATTCGGGGCTGTGAACGGAGAGCTGGCAATCACATTCGTGTAACTTGGAAAATACCAGGGCTCGCTGCTTCGGTCTCTGGACGCCGAGAACGGGCTGTGAGGCGCGGTGAAGTTGTTGACCAGCTTGTTGCCCCGGAAGGAGTAGTCAAACGCCCCCACAATCGAGTCCCAGTTCATGACTTCAGGTGGGGCGCCGGGCTGATACCTCGGGGAAAGTTGATGGGCGTAGTACAACATGAGGTCCGGTTCGAACTCGGGATACTCGAACCAGTAATCCAGCGGCCAGTTGTTGCAGATGACGTTGGCTTCGAGGTCGTCGCTGACACCGTCGAACTCGGAGCCGAACACGCAGTTAGTCGGCGTATCAGGCCGGTTGCTGAACCGGAAGGCGCTGGTGCTGTTCGTCCAGCGGGTCACCCCATCAACGGCGACGCCAATGTAATTGCCGGCCACTTTGACGTGATAAGACCCGGACTGGTGGTCGATCTGGGCGCAGGCATTGCTCCGCTTGCGGGGCAGCCCGGCGAACACGTTCCTTTCCTCGACATCGTTCACCCCGTCGCCGTCCGTGCCAATGACGCCGTAGCCGGCGTAACATCCGCCGATGAAGGCCGTCGTGGGCACGTAGCTCGTGAGCGGGTCACCGGGATACCGCTGGGGGTCCGGAAAATACTGGTGAATGCCATCCGCGAGCACGTTGAAAAAGTTGCCGCAGTAACGGTTCCGCTCTCCCTGGAGGGCGGTGCCCTGGACCTGGCTCATGATGATGTTGAACTCGGCGCGCGGATTGAGGCTGTTCTGTGCCACGCCGATCGTCACGGCGCTGGGCGACCAGCGGCCACGGGTATAGCTGTTGTTCGACTCCGCCCGGTGGCGTTGAACCCGGACGGCGTTGTAACCGCCATCCACCACCGTGGTGCCATCGGGCATCAGATTGAACCAGCACCCCGCCACATGGAGGTTGTAGTCGGGATAGAAATGACGGAAATGTTCCACAACACAAAGGTTGGTTGGATAGTCAGCCCCCAAGGCAATCGAGGCCACACCCAAACCGTCGTCAATCGGAGCAAAGTCATTCAGGAAGCAAAGGCCTTTGATGGTGATGTTGGTCGCGTCGAAAATCCCGATCTGGGCTGCGTCAATGAACTCGAAACCGGCGTAGCCATCGGTCGAGTTCCCATACGTCTTGCCGGTGATGAGGGAATAATCCATCGTGGTGGCGCCCACCCTCGGATCCGTGGCGTAATGAGCCTCACGGGAATCAATCACGATCTTAAGCACCGCCGTGTTCCTGCCCAGGATGGTGTTCGTGTTGGGCAGCGCCCCCGGCTGGCTGTAGCCGTCGATGGTCAGGTTGTGGTTTGTGATGATCGGATAGCCACCGGCCAGCGAATTTGTGCTGAGTTGCGGCGTGACGAGGTGATGCGGCCCCGCGCCGGGAATATTGAACTGAATCGTGTTGGCGGATTGTCCGTTGGTATTGGCCACAGTGATGGCCAGCCACAGGTTTGTCTTCCCGACGCCAAAGTCGGTGTTGTCCGCAGTGTTGACCGTGATGATGTCAGCGCTGGCGCCGTGATGGAGCATGGCGCCAAGAACCGCCCCGAACAGCAGTTTTCCGAGTGTTCTCATGGTGTTTGTTGGGTTTGCCAGAAGTAGACTTTCAGTTCACGTCGTTGCCCCCGCGGGACCCGTGCCTGCCGGGTCAATCGCATTGGCCGCATGACCCTTCTCATAGCGGGTATTCAAGCGAGCTGTTCCCCGGTTGTCATGTCGTCTGATCAGAGGACAACAGCCGGATCGAACATGGGGATTGCCTGTCCGGCTGCTTCCGTCGCAGACTGACGTTGTGGCGACCGACACGCACAAGTCACCGTTGGCCGGCAGGTGGATAGTGGGCTTGTGGCTCGGCGCCGTGGCATTCGCCCCTGCGGCGACCGTCGCCTCCGATGAACTACTCTGCAAGATTGTCGTCGTGCGCGTCGGCGGAATCAAGGTGGACGGTCCGTGGACCACAAACACCAGCGGGACCATGTCCCTGCGGCTGCCCAAACCGGATCGTCTTGAAATCAGCTACGGGCCGATTGATTCGGCGGCGAATCAGCCGCTTCGGCTGTTGCGCAAGCTGGAAGGCTACGACCCGGAATGGCAGGAGGCCGGCGGCCAAATGCAGCGGGCGCACATGCAACTGATGATCATGATCCTGGACGCCTCGAATCGCGTTCTTTCGCATCAACGATTTACGCTGACCGGGCAGTCGGACGGCTGGCGCGGGAGCCTGGAGCAATCCGAGTTCAGCCTGCGGCGTGAATCCCATGTGCTTCCGTTGGACGCGGACCGATTGCAGGTGCTGCTGACGGCTGAGAACTGGACGGTGCTTGGTTGCGCGGCCATCACGGACTTCCGTGCGTGGCTGCCGAATGCCGCGGGCCAGGCGCAGAACATTTGGCCGGACCCGCATATTGAGGAAGGGGAATCCCTGGACGAGCCGACAGGCGACCCGCGCTATTGGCGGCGCAGCGGGTTCGGGAGCCGAATGGCGCAGGTGCTCACACTGCCCCCTCCGGCCAAGGGCCGCGCGCTGGCGATCCGGGACGACGACGTGCGGATATCCGCCACGTGGCAGTCGGAGGTGCCGTTGGGAAGCCAGGCGCGGGCTGGGGACACGCTGACCCTGAGCTGGCGGGAGGCCTTTTCCGTGGGGATCGGAGAGCGCAGCCGGGCCACCTTCAACCCGCTGGCCCCGGGTCATTACGTGTTCCGGGTGCGAACGGCGACGCCGTTGGGCGCACCCGTTGGACGCGAACTGGCGCTCACCATCGTGATCCCCCAAGCGCTCTGGAAGCGGCCGGCATTTGTCGTGTCGATTCTGTTGCTTGCAGCGGCAGGGATTGCATTAATGGTGTGGACCCTGACGCATCGGCGGATGGCGATGCGCCTCAGACAGGTGGAGCATTATCGATGGCTTGAACGGGAGCGGCTGCGCATCGCTCAGGACATCCACGACGATTTGGGCGCGAGCCTGACCCACATCAATCTGCTGAGCCAGAGCGTGATTCGCAAGATGACGCCTGATCACGCGGCGTCGGATGGTGTCCACCGCATCCGCAGCGCGGTGCTTGCGCTCACGCAGAAACTCGACGAAATCGTTTGGGCGGTCAGCCCCCGCCATGACACCACCGAGAGCCTGATCAACTACCTGACATCCTTCGCCGAGGAGTTTCTGGGAGCGGCCGGAATCCGCGTCCGCATTCATGCGCCCATGCAACTGCCCACGTGGACTTTGGCCGCCGGGCTGCGTCACAATGTGTTCCTTGCCACCAAAGAGGTGCTGCACAACGTGGTCAGACACGCCAACGCCACCGAAGTCCACCTGCGGTTGGAATGCGGATCGGCCAGTTTTCACCTGGCCATCGAAGACAATGGGCGCGGTTTTGAGACCTCTGCCGTCCCCACTCCTCCCGTGTCCCCCTCCGGCCGATACCGCCATGGACTGGCCGGCGTGAGGGGGAGAATCGAGTCCCTGGGCGGCCACGTCTCGCTGGAGTCCGCCCCGGGGCGCGGCACTCGCATCGCCCTGTCCATACCCGTGGACGAGACTCATGTCCGATCCCCGAATTCTCCCGGCGCCCAGATTGTCATTTGATCAGACGACATGCCGACCCACAATCCAGCTGCTAATCTGTCACACATGTTCATCTCGGTGGCGATCGTGGAAGACGATCCCGCCACACGCGAAATCTTCGCCGGCTGGATTGGCGAGCTGGCCAAGTGCCGGTGCGTGGCGCAATGCGGCGACGCTGCCGAAGCCCTGGCGACACTCCCGGACCTGCGGCCGGACGTGGTGCTGATGGACATCAACCTGCCCGACCGCACGGGCATCGAGTGCGTCCGCCAATTGAAGCCCAAGCTCCCGAACACCCAGTTTGTCATGGTGACCGTTTACGGTGACACCGAGCACATCTTCGATGCGCTCGCCGCGGGCGCATCCGGTTACCTGCTCAAACGAGTGGACCCCCCTCGGCTCAAGGCGGCGCTGGAGGAGGTGCATCGCGGCGGCTCGCCCATGAGCAGTTCCATCGCGCGCAAGGTGGTCCAATTCTTCCAGTCCACGGCGCCGACGCCGCCTGGCGTCGAGGTGCTGTCGGCCCGGGAACAGGAAATCCTTCGCCTTCTGGCCGAAGGCTACGTGAACAAGGAAATCGCCGAGCGCCTCGCCATCAGCGTTCCCACGGTGGCAACCTACATCCGCCGTATTTACGAGAAGCTCCAGGTTCACTCCCGCGCCGCCGCGATCGGGAAGTTCAGCTCGCTGCTCAAGGGAACCGGCACCGGCATCGTGAAGTAACGCGTCAGGAAGTCGACCGTTGGGGGTAGGCGATCGTTCCGTGTCCAGCAATGAAAGCCGTCCCGCAGGCGCGGAACTCTTGGCGGTGTTGTTCGGATGACAGGGTGATGGCGCAGGCTAGGCCGGGTGGGGTGATGCCAGCTCGGCCATGAGGCGCGCTTCGGCCTGTTCGTGGCTCAATCCGTGCCGCTGGCGCATGACCGAAAGCCCCACCACCGGCGGATACGCCTTGTCCGCCTTCCAACGCGGCTCGACATATTCGACCGATTCGAACAGCAGTTCGTTGGCGGCCGGGTAATCGAGCCCGGTCAAGTGCTGGATGTATCGCGTGGCGCGGTCGATGAGCTTCAGGTTGCTCGCCATCACCCAGATCATGTAGTTGCCCATCACCCGCCCCAGCCGCACCATGGTGCAGGTCGACAGCGCGTTGAGCACAAGCTTCAATCCCACCCGGGCCACCCCGTCCAGCAGGAAATCCGTCTCCGGCACCGGAACCAACACGGGGATGCACTGCGGATCCCAGTCCCCCACCCGCGCCAACTCGTCCGCCACCCTCGAATGGAAATCCGGCGCCGGCTTTGTGATCTCCGGAGTCGCCACCCGCGTGCTAAACGGGCGCGCGGCCTCGGGCGGCGCCTGCCGCGCCACGCAGAGGATCGCGGTGTGGGCGCCGGCGCGGCGGGCAGCCTCGAGCTGTTCCCGGTAGAATCCGCCGGGCGCAAGTCCCTCGCCACACTCGCTCTCGTCCAGGATGACCACGGCGCTGCCGCCCGGCATCGGCGGACGATGTTCGAGGCCGTCCCTGCCGATTTTGAACCGCATCAGTTCGGCGGCGCCGATCTTGCGGACGACTTGGATGGTTTGGGACAGTTTCTCCTCGCCGACGAGGGCGCGGACGTCGTCTTCGGACCAATCGACGCACTGGGGGTGCCGTTTGAGGATGTGTTGCCAGGCCCCGGGGGTGTCGGCGCTGGGAACGTAAAGGAAGGCCCAGGATTCCGCCGCGGCGGGGTCGTCCCACTTGCGGAACGGGGGTGTGCAGAAGGTTGGGGAGCGCTCGGTGGTGTCGGTCAGCACATCGATGCCGAAGCGGCTGGCGAAGTAATTGTTGCGCCGGCCGGCACGATAGACCGATTCCTCCATGGCCACCAGGCGCGCCAACGGGCCGCCTCCGGCCACTTCCTTCAATGCGGCGTGCATCCACGTGAGTTGCCGGAGAAACGCCCCCGGCACCGCCGCCGGATCGAGCGCGCACGGCCCGGCCGGTTCCAGGCGCGCCATCAGCCCGCGCAGCACCATCTCGAGCACCGTCAACACCACCGCCAGCTGAATGCTGGTCGCCTGCATCCGGGTTGACCCCGTGATGGCCATGGGTCCGGTGGTCAGATTGATCTTCTCAATGCGCGGATCGAGGATGACTTCGCGGCTGCGCTGGACATGGTCGCAAAGAATGTCGTCCGGATTGTTATACACGAAGAACACCCGCGCCCCGACCTCCACCCCTCTCCACGCGGTGCCGATGACGAAGGAGGTCTCGCCGCCCTCGGTGATTGCGAACACCACGTCGCCCTTTGCCACGCCCAAGTCGGCGATCTGCTTCTTGCCAAACGCGGTGAAATCCTCGAAGCCCTCCACCGCCTTGATCAGGGCGAAATCCCCGCCCGCCATCACGCTCCAGGCCCGCTGCTCCCACTCCCCCGGCCCTGGATCGCATCGCAAACCGCGCGCCTGCTGCCGCTGCCAGAAATCCCGCCAGATGGAAACCAGCTGGATGCTCAGCCGGCCGGTCGAACCGCAGCCCGTGAAGAAGATCTTGCCCCCGCCTTCCAACGCCTGCAACACCGTCTGCGCCATGCCAGCCGCCCGCCCCGACCGCGCGAACTCGCCGTATTTCCGGATCACGTCGTCGTCCACCTCGAACAACTGCCGCAGGCCGGCGGCGATGTCTTCCCGCGCCACGTCGCTCAGGTTGGCCGTCACCGGATGGGGCGATTCGGTGACCAGGACGCCGAGCTTGAATTGGTCGGCGACATTGAGGAATTCCAGGGACCGGCTTTTGGCGTTGTGGCTCATGGTGGTCTGTGGGGGACGACGCTGGATTGCGCGGCGATCACGGGCCGACTCAACCTCCAATCCCTCCGCGGGTCAAGCCTTCGCCTCGCTGCGGCGACGCCGCGCGCACGGCTTATCGCACCCGGATGAGGACGGCGCCGTCGCCCGGGAGGCGGATGGGGATTCCGCCGCGGAGCCACTGGCCGATGTCCAGAGGGACGCCGTCGCCCGCGGGCGGCAGCATGGAGGCGGAGGTCGGGCGTTTCAAGGGGTGCGGCAACTTTTCCGGATGCAACACGCAGGTCACACGATGCTCCTGCTCATCGAGGTTGGCCAGGAGGACACCGGCGTCGCCGGGGCGGGAGTAGATTGCCGAGGCACAGCGTGGGTGGGAGAGAGTGACGGCGTTGTTGCGCCAATCGGCAAAGCGGTAGCGATCGATGGGGTGCAGGGGTTTGAGCAGGGACAACAGGTCGAAGGTTTCCGGGCTGGCGGGCCAGGGGGTGACGCCACCGAGGAAAGCCCGGAGCGCGAACTGGCGGTGCAGCCTTCGCGGAGCCTGGGGGTGGATGGTGCCGTAGCTGATCACGCCGCGCGAGCGGGCGCCGGCCAGCGACCATTCGAGGGGCAGGTCATCGAGATCGGGCGCGCGGTTGGTCCACTGCCGGTAGCCCCATTCGGTGGCCACGACATGATTGGCGAAGTTCTCGAGGGCGAACATGGGGGTGGTGGTGTTGTGGATGATGATGAGGCCCTTCGGCCCGACGCGCTGCCGTGTCCACTCCATCAGGTCGAGCAGTTCGTCCATGTCCCAGTGGCCCTGGGCCGGGGCGTTGGTGGCCTTGCCCTCGTGCAACGGGTTGCAGCACCCCAGGGCGACGTTCCAGTCGTAATAGACACCGTCCAGGGGATGATTGCGGAGCACACGATCGATTGAGTGTTTGAGAAAGTCCGCCCAGCCCGACCGCAGGCACATCTGCGCGCCAAACTCGCTTTGGCCGCGGAAGAAATTGTGCTGAAGATCTCCCCGGCGGTTCATCCGGCCCCACGCGGCGCCGTGGGTTTGAAACTCGCGGGTGCTGGGGTGCAGTTCCTTGTTGGAGAAGTAGGTGGCGGTGCGGATGCCCACGCTGCGGCACGTGTTCAGCACCTTGTCGTAAGCGTCCATGTCCGGATACGGCGGGTAGGCGCCGTCGCGCCAGAACAGGCCATCGTCGTCGTAATCGCCGTCGTTGTGGCAGTGAACGGTCTGGTAACCCTGCTCCGCCCAGCGCCGGATCTCGTCCTCGGTGACCCAGCGGCCCTTGTTGCGATTGAACGAGGTGTGGATCCAGGGTTTCCAGGCATGGCCTTCGAGCAGCGGGACCGCGACGCAATAGTCGAACGCGCAGCCGTTCGTCAGGAGGATGGTGCGGTTGGTGCTCGAGAATGGCGCGATGGTGAGGGCCAGCCCGGGAGGATCCTGGCTGAGCTCAATGGCGCATCGGGCGCGGCCGCGGTGCCCGGCGAGCTGCAGATCCCATGGCGCGAGATTGGAACCGACAAACCATTCGACGCCCTCAACGCCGGGATCGGCGAAGATCATCGACCGGGGCACGAAGCGGGTTTGGAGTGGCGGGTCGCCAGGCTGGCCGGAACGCAATTCCCGCCAGCGGTTGCTGCCGAAGGAAAAGGCGGGTGCGCCCTCGTCTTCCGTGATGCCTTCCCGGTAGCCGTAGTGCGTGAGGCCGGGGGCGAGCGTGGTCGAGAACGGGCACACCTCGAGCGCGGCGAAACCGCCGGTGGGGACGAGGAATTCCTTGTGAACCTTCACGTAGCCCCATCGATGCTCGAACGTGGTCTTCACCCGCACGCCCGACGCGCGCCCGCGTTCGTCGGCCAGTGCGCCCGTCACCGTGACGATTTCGTTCAGGCCTTCGCGGCGTTGGGCGAGGTGGGGCGCGTGATCGTTCAGGTCGCTCCACAGGCCGCCGTTCGAATCGCGAACCCAGGTGCCGATCGGGCGCACCAGCAGAGTGTCCGCCCTGCCGTGGTTGAGGGTGATGCGGTCGATGGCGCCGCCGCGTTTCAGGTTGTGGGCGACGGCGTGGAACGGCGTGGCCAGGGTCAGCGTTCCGGCGGCGTTGTCGCGCTTCACCGAATAGGGCTGGGGCCACGTGCTGTCGGGCGCCGCACCGGCCGCAGCCGCCAGAGAGCAGCCGAACCACGGCAGGACAGCAAGCACGACAGCGTTCATGCGCGGCGCCATGACAGTCCGGAGGATGCGGTTCGCGAAGGCAGGTTTCATGAGCCGAGAATTGCCCGGCGGCAGCGGGGCCGCAAGAAAAAGCCGGCGGGGCGCGGTCTGGATTTTCTATGGATTTTTGCGGGGCGGCGGCTATGCTCGGCGCATGTCAGAAAAGACCATTAATGAAATCCCGCGGGACCTGCGGGAGCTCTTTCAGAAGGGCATGGCCGCCTTGCAGCGGCAGAACTACGAATATGCCATTGTGTTTTTCAACCAGGTCCTGGCGCGCGAGCCCGGTTTTTTCGATGGTCGTCAGAGCCTGCGCGCGGCGCAGTTCAAGAAAAGCGGGGGTTCGACCTCGTTTTTCAAGAAGGTGTTTGGGGGGGCCAATCCCAATCTTGCGAAAGCCAAACTGGCCCTGCAGAAGAATCCGGTGGAAGCGCTGGGGATTTTGGAGCAGATCCTCAACAGCGATCCGGCCAACGCGGCGGCGCACCGGATGGTGGCCGAAGCGGCGCTGGTGGCGGATTTCCCGCGGACGGCGTGCTTGTCGCTGGAGATTCTGCTGAAAGGCAGCACCAAGGACTTCGAGCTGGCCATGCAGTATGCGGAGGCCCTGGCGCGCTGCGGCCAAATCCCCAAAGCCGAATCCATCTACGCCGAGCTTGCGCGGCAGTATCCGGACAAGCCCGAAGTTCAACAGGGGCTGAAGGATCTTTCGGCCAAGCGCACCCTGCAGGAGGGGGGCTACGACAGCCTTGCGGACGGGTCGGGGTCCTACCGGGACATTCTGAAAGACAAGGACGAGGCGGTCGCGCTGGAGCAGGAAAAACGCGAGGTCAAGACCGAGGATGTTGCGTCGCGGCTGATCGGGGAATACGAGGCTCGTCTGGCCCACGAACCCAACAACCTGAAGTTGCTGCGCAACATTGCCGAGTTGTATACGCAGAAACACCAGTTTGACCGCGCGCTCGAGTATTACCGCCGCATCCAAAACGCCGGCGCCGGCGCCGACGCGTCGCTCGAGAAGGCCATCGCCGAAACCACACTTCGGAAGTTCGACCACGCCATCGAGGGGCTCGATGCCAACGCGCCCGATTACGCCGAGCAGCTGGCCCGGCTGCAGGCCGAGCGGACCGAGTTCCGGCTGTCCGAATGCCGCGCGCGTGTGGAGCGTTATCCGACCGACCTGCAATTCCGTTACGAACTGGGCAGCATGCTGTTCGAGGCGGGCAAAGCCAGTGAGGCGATCCAGGAGCTCCAAAAGGCCCAGGCCAACCCCCAGCGCAAGCTCCAGGCCATGAACCTCCTCGCCCAGTGCTTCGCAAAACGCGGCATGAACGACATGGCCGCACGCAAACTCCAGGAAGCCCTGCGCGAGAAACAGGTCTTTGACGACGAGAAGAAGGAAATGATCTACAACCTCGGCTGCGTGCTCGAATCGATGGGCAAAACCGAGGAAGCCATCGAACAGTTCAAGCAAATCTACGAGATCGATATCGGCTATCGAGACGTTGGCGCCAAGGTCGATGCCTACTACTCCAACCGGCCTTGAGACGCACGGCCCCCCCCCGCCGCCGCATGCGCCTCCCCGCGGACTATCACCTGCACACCCCCTTGTGCCGCCACGCCACCGGCACGCCCGCCGAATACGCAGCCCGCGCGCTCGCCCTTGGCCTGCCGGAAATCGGCTTCGCCGACCACTCGCCGATGCCCCGCGACGATTTCGACAACTGGCGAATGCGGGCCGATCAGCTTGGCGAGTATGTCGAAAGCGTCCAGCGCGCCCGCCGCGACCACCCGCGGCTGGCCATCCGGCTGGCGCTGGAAGTGGATTACGTGCCCGGCCAGGAAGCGTGGATTCGCGATCTGGCCGCGCGTCACGCGTGGGATTACCTGATCGGCTCCGTCCATTACGTGTCCGACACCTGGGCCATCGATGACCCCGGCCGCCTGTCCGAATGGCACCGGCGCGACCCCGACGAGGTCTGGGCCCTCTACTTCGACCGCCTCACCCGCGCCGCCGCCAGCGGCCTTTTCGACATCATCGGCCACGCCGACCTTCCCAAAAAGTTCGGGTTCCGTCCCCGGGCCGATTGCCGTCCGTGGTTTGACCGGTTTTTGCGTGCGGCTTGCGCGACCGCGGTGGCGGTCGAGCTGAACACCGCCGGCCTGCGCAAGGATTGCCGCGAAATCTACCCCGCCCCCGACCTGCTTCAACGGATGGCCCAGGCGCAGGTTCCAATCACGTTTGGCTCGGACGCCCACGCCGTGGCCGAGGTGGGGGCGAACCTCGCCCAAGCGGCTCAGTTGGCGCGCGACTGCGGTTACACCCACGGCTGCCGGTTCGCCGGACGACAGCGCCGGCTTGAGCCGCTGTAGCGGGGTGTCCCGCCATCGGTGGCGCATTCGTTGCGCCGGAATCGCCCGGCGCCACGAGACGCGACGAAGCCGCGCCCGCGGGTTCGGGACGGGCCTCGCGGGAACCCCGCGCCACCACGACGCCGCACATCAACCGACGCGCGCCGTCAGCAGCAGGTCGGGTCCGAACCGGCGCCACTCGACCTTGCGAAGCGGGTGCAGCTCGGCCAGGCGCCGCGCACCCCGCCCCCCCACGGCCGGAATGGCGTCGCGTCCGCCCAGGATTTTGGGGGCGTAGAAGAACGCGATGCGGTGCGCCAAGCCGCGTTCCAGGAAGGCAGCGTGCGTGTCGCCACCGCCTTCCACGAGGAGGCTGGTGACGTCTTCGGCCCCCAGCCGCCGCAGGAGCCAGGGGAGATCGAACCGGCCGGCGCGCACGGGGGCACGGAGCACGCGGACCTTGCGCGCCAGCGCCGCCACCCGCCCTGCCGGCGCCGATGCCGCCACAACCACCGTGGTCAGGGCCGCCCACGCATCGCTCACCACCCGCGCGTCGAGCGCCGTGCGGGCGCGCGGATCGAGGATGATGCGGCGGAGCGCCTTGCCGGGCGCCGGCGCGTTCGGGAAACGCGGGTTTCGAAGTGTCAAGCGGGGGTTGTCGGCAAGCACGGTGCGGACGCCGACCAGGACGGCATCGGCGCCGTGGCGCAGGCGCATGGCGAAGGCGCGGGCCCGTTCGCCGGTGATCCATTTCGACTCGCCGCGCGCGGTGGCGATTTTCCCGTCGAGGGTCATGGCCGCCTTCAGAACGACCCACGGAGTGCGGTGCACAATCCAATGGTTGAACGACTCGTTCAGCCGCGCGCACTCCCCGGCCAGCACCCCGTGCAGCACGTCAACCCCCGCGCGCTCCAACAGGCGGAACCCGCGCCCGGCGTGGGCCGGGTTCGGATCGGTGGCCCCAGCCACGACGCGGCGGATGCGGGCGGCGAGGATGGCGTCTGTGCACGGCGGAGTGCGCCCGCGGGTGCTGCACGGTTCAAGGGTGACGTAGAGCGTGGCGCCGGCGGCGCGATGGCCGCGGCGGCGCGCGTCGCGGAGCGCCTCGATTTCGGCGTGGGGCTGGCCGGCGCGGCGGTGCCAGCCCCGGCCCAGGATTTGCCCGCGCCGGACCAGGACGGCGCCCACCATGGGGTTGGGCGAGGTGCGTCCAAAACCGCGCCGGGCCAGGCGCAGGGCCAGGCGCATGAAAACGATGTCGTGGGTCGAGTTCAAAGGCTCCCGCCGGCGATCTCAACGGCATGGCCGCCGGCGACGCCGCACAACCCGCACCCCCTGGAGACGGTGCCGGCGCCGGCCATTCCGCAGCACGATCGAGGATGCCACGGGGACCGGCCGCACCTCGACCTCCCGGGCGGCGCGGCGGCAGGCGGCGGGAAGTCGATGGGGATGCGGGGGCGTGAGCGCATGGCGGTCGGCCGTGTCGCGCTACGGCACCTGAAACATGGCGGCGGCGAACGGCTTCGGATCGAACGGCTGAAGGTCGTCGGGCTGTTCGCCGAGGCCGACGAATTGGACGGGCAGCCGCAGTTCCTGGTGGATGGCGACAACCATGCCGCCCTTGCTGGTGCCGTCGAGCTTGGTGACGATGAGCCCGGTGAGGGAAACGATCCTGTGGAACTCGCGGGCCTGGCTGACCGCGTTCATGCCGGTGGAGGCGTCCAGCACCAGCCACACCTCGTGGGGTGCGCCCGGCAGTTTCTTGTCCATGACGCGATGCACCTTTTGCAGTTCCTGCATGAGGTTCTGCCGGGTGTGCTGCCGGCCCGCGGTGTCGACAAAAAGATAATCCACGCCCCGGGACTGGGCGGCCGCGACGGCGTCATGGGCGACGGCGGCCGGGTCGGCGCTGTGGGCGCCGCAAATGACGGGCGTGTGAACGCGCTGCCCCCAGAGCTTGAGCTGCTCGATGGCGGCGGCGCGGAAGGTGTCGCAGGCCGCCAGCATGGCCGTGCGGCCCAGGCCCTGAACGTAGTGGGCGAGCTTGGCGGCGGTGGTGGTCTTGCCGGTGCCGTTGACGCCGACGAGGGAAATGACGGTGGGGCCGGCCCCAGAGGCCGGGAGTCCGCGCGGATGGGCGGCGAACGCGTTCTCGACTTCGTAGCGGGCAATGTCGAAGACGTCGAGACCGGAGCGGCCCTGGGATTCGTAGGCCTGCCGGACGGCGGCGAGGATGCGGGAGGTCATGGCCGTGCCGAGGTCGGCGCCCAGCAGCACGGCTTCGAGTTCCTCGAGGGAACCGCCCGACAGCCTGGGCGACAGCGTGACGATGCGTTTGATCTCGTGGACGAGATGCGAATGGGTCTTGTGCAGACCCGACTTGAAGCGATCGAACAAGCCCATGTCAGTGCGGAGGCGCAAGGCCGGGGGTGACACCCGGGGCGCCGGCGAGCAGAAACCCGCGCCCGGCGGCCCGTTGCAGGAAGCGTTCCCGGAGCCGGGCCACATCGCGGTCCGGCAATCGGACGGTGCCAATGAGGGGCTTGCCCTTGCTGAGGCCGTGACAATCCGAGCCGCCGGTCACGAGCACGCCGTGATGCTCGGCCACCTGGCGGTAATACTCCGTGGCCGCCGCCGAGTGCCGGGTGTGATAACACTCGATGCCGTCCAGCCCCTCGCCCACCAACTGCGGAATCCGCTCGTCAGCCCGGGTCAACCCGGGATGAGCCATGACGGCCAGGCCGCCCGCCTCGTGAATCAGACGGATAACCTCCGCGGTGGCCATCTTGAACTTGGGCACCCAGGCGGGCTTGCCCTTCTTCAAAAACCGGTCGAACGCGTCGTCCGCATTCCGGCACAAGCCGGCCTCGACAAGGGCGCGGGCGACGTGGGGCCGGCCCGGAGCGCGGCAATGGGCCAGCGCAAGAACACGGTCGACGGGCAACGGAACGCCCAGCGCGTTGAGTTTCGCGACGATGTCCCGGATGCGCTGCTGGCGTACTTCCTGGAACCGGGCGAACGCCGCGCGAAGCGGGGCGCTTTCCGGGTCCAGGTAATAGCCCAACAGGTGGATTTCCGCGCCGTCGGTCTCGGCGGTCAACTCCGCGGCGGCCATGCATTCGAGCCCCAGCGCAGCGCACGCCGCCGCCGCCCGCGGACAGCCTTCGGTGGTATCGTGGTCGGTCAAGGCAATGGTCTGCAACCCGGCCCGATGGGCTTCGGCGGCGATTTCCTCCGGCGTGAAGGTGCCGTCGGAGAAGCACGAGTGCAGATGGAGGTCAGCGGGCATGGGGGACAAAGGGCGCGGCGGCGCGCGGGTCAGGAAAGGCGGGCCGTTTCATGGGTTTACGAGGCGCGCGGGGCGCATGAGTTCCTTGCGGATGCTGTCGAGGATGCCGTTGACGAACTTGCCGCTGTCCTCGGTGGAATACTTCTTGGCGATGTCGACGGCCTCGTTGATGCTGACGACCGGGGGGATGTCGTCGCGGTGGCGCATTTCGTAGATGGCCATGCGGAGGACATTGCGGTCGACCGTGGCGATGCGGTGGAGCTGCCAGTGCTGGGAATGCTTCTGGATTTCGGCATCGATATCGTCGCGGTGCTCCAGCACGCCCCGGATGATGGGGTCGGCGAACGCGCGCGTGTCCAGTTCCTCGGGGCTGGGTGGCGGCAACTCGACAGGCTGGCCCCACGTGGCGCGGCCCTTGTCCAGGGCAATGGCCGCGGCGCGCTGGGATTCCCAGAACTGGCCCAGCGCCTCGTCCAGGTCGTCCGGGGCGTTCAGGTCATGCTGAAACAGAAATTGCACCACGCGCTCGCGCGCCTCACGGCGTTTGCCCATGCGCGCAGCATGGCCAACAAAAGCCGGGCGCGCAAAGAAAAATATTCCCGCGCCCGGGAATTAGGCTAGAGTGGCGGGGTGCTGACGAGTGTGGGAATGACAAGGCCCGGCGGAACCGGGGTGCCGAGGCGGGTATGAAGAGGCCGTTGCGTGTGTTGATTGTGGAGGATTCGGCATTCGACGCGCACATGATGGTGAACATCCTGCGCCAGGGCGGCTACGAGCCCGAGTTCGACCGGGTGGAAACGGCCGGGCAGATGAAGGCGGCGCTGGCGAGCAAGCCGTGGCAGGTGATCCTGGCGGATTACAACCTGCCCGAGTTCAACGCGCTGGCGGCCCTCAAGATCACCCAGGACAGCGGCCTCGACCTGCCGTTCATCATCGTCTCCGGCGGAATCGGCGAAGACGTGGCCGTCGAGGCCATGAAGGCCGGCGCCCACGATTACCTGATGAAAGGCAACTTGAACCGGCTGGTCCCCGCCGTGGAACGCGAACTGCGCGAAGCCTCCATCCGCGCCAGCCAGCGCGACGCCAAGAAAGCCCTGCGCGAAAGCGAACAGCGCTACCGCCTGCTGTGGGAAACCTGCCCGGACGCCGTCATCCTCATGAACCCGGAGGGCCGGATCCTGTTCGTGAACCCGGCGGTGCGCGACGTGTTCGGCTACGCGCCGGAGGAACTCATTGGCAGCGACCTGACCATGCTCCAGCCCGAACGGCTGCGCGGCAGCCACCGCACCGGCATCACCCGCTACCTCCAAACCGGCATCAAACGCATGAACTGGCGCGCCACCGAAACCGTCGGCTTGCGCAAGGACGGCGCCCAAATCCCCATCGAGGTCAGCTACAGCGACATGATCCTCGATGGCGAACGCCGCTTCGTCGGGTTCGTCCGCGACATCACCGAACGCAAACGCGCCGAACGGGAACTGCGCGACCACCAGGAACAGTTCCGTGTCGCCCGCGAAATCCAGCAGCATCTCTTTCCCAAAAGCGCTCCCGCACTCAAAGGCTTCGACATCAGCGGCACCTCCTACCCCACCGAAGCCACCGGGGGCGATTACTTCGATTACCTGCCCATGCTCCGCGGACGCCTCGGCATCGTCGTCGGCGACGTGACCGGCCACGGGGTGGGACCGGCGATGCTGATGGCGGAGACGCGGGCTTACCTGCGGCTGGTGAGCAAACGCCGCGATGATCCCGGCGAAATCCTCAGCGTGGCCAACGCCGTCCTCGCCGAAGACGTCGGCCGCGAACGCTACATCACCCTCTTCTGGGCCGCTCTCGACCCCAAAAACCGCACCCTGATTTACGCCAGCGCCGGCCACCCGCCAGCCCACCTCATCGGCAGCGACGGTCACGTCAAGCACCGGCTGGCCCCCAGCGGCATGCCGCTCGGACTCCACCCCGACACCACCTACCGCTCCTCCCCCGAACTGCCCCTCAAACCGGGCGATATCCTCCTGCTGTCCACCGACGGCATCGAGGAAAGCGTCAATGCCCGCGACGAGTTGTTCGGCACCGAACGCATGCTCGACCTCGTCCGCGCCAAACGCCACGAGCCCGCCCAAACCCTCGTCAAGCTGCTCTATCAGGCCGTGCGCGAGTTTGCCGGGGATTGCCCCCAGGAGGACGACCTCACCGCGGTTTTCGTCAAGGTCCTCAACGAAAAGGGTTGAACTTCCCCCGCCGGCGCGATACGGTGGGGTCGTGCCCGGCGTTTCACCGGGCGTTTTCGGTCGGGGCGTAGCGTAGCCTGGTAGCGCGTCTGAATGGGGTTCAGAAGGTCGTGCGTTCGAATCGCACCGCCCCGACCAGCTCCCACAAGAACTTATATAAATACCCAATTCGCCAAAGAACTGTTGGTACAGAGTTTTTGCACAGGCGGGCCGACACGAGGCGCGCCCCCGAGTCGTCACTGAACAGCAACTCCGGTGGCACCTGTGGAGGCTCGGAGGATGGAAGAGGCAGGCGCGTGCCGTCGAGCACTGTCCGCTGTCGCGGCGCATTAGCGGCGACCCGCGGCGGCGAATTCCGCCTGCAGCCGGTCCAACACGCTGTGCAGAAGCGTTAGCGCACGGCGCTGTTCGTAGAACGTCTCCGGGTCCAGCGGATCCGAAGGCTCAATCTGGTATCGCGCCTCGGCTTGCTGCATCCGCATCTGCTGGACCATGGCCAATGCCCGCTGCTCCTTGCGCACGGACTGCCGCCGCTGCCACAGCACCCCGCCCAATCCCAGACCGCCCACCAGCAGCAGAGCCGACGCCAGCGCAGCATACGACCAGAATGTTGAATGTTGATTCTGATGAAAAACCTAAGGCATTTCATCAGAATCTATTGTCCAGACGTGACCCCAATTTGTGCGCGCAACTTTCACCCCGTCACCCGCGACAGCTCGGAGGAGTCCTGATAATCCGCCCCGCTGGTGAGCGCAGTTCGGTGGCAAGCTGACCAATCGCGAGAATCGCGCGAACAACGTCCCGTATACACCCGAAGCACGATCGAACTCTTCAACATTGGGCCCAGCGAAGCAGATCAGCCTCTAAAAGGTGCCTTCCACATAACCTCCCTCCGCGAGCCTCTCGAGCATGGTGCGCATCTCTCCCACCCTCCGCTGCATTCGAGGCCATGAAGTCGTCATCAACACCATCACTCGAATCCGCCGTCCCACCAGATGCTGTTGGTGTCGGAGATGCTGGTCGGGCGTGATAAACGCCTCATATCCGGCACCCTCGGCCTGGTCCAGCAGCTCCCCATTTTGCAGTGTTGACCAGCCACGCTCTGCAGCACTATCCACCTCATGGGGATGGAGATGCCGCCGCAACGGGAGGGGCGTGCCTTGGTCAAAAAAGATCTTCATCCAAGCGCTTCGGTGGCAAGGCTCGCCGAGGCGTGTTCGAGCACGGCCTCCACCTGAGCCCGAGTGACGCCTGGGAACCACTCCAGAAACTCGCCCACAGTCGCGCCATCTTCGAGATTGTCAAAAAGGGCGCGAACCGGAACCCGTGCAGGCAAACATCAGAAGGCCAAAGGTGAAGAACGTGGCCGCACCACAGCCCAGGATGAGAAAGAGATTGATGATACCTTTACCCGATCCTTTCTTCGTCAGGTTCCATGTGCATGCGGCAATCAGTCCCAAAAACCCTGCCACTGCCATGCAGAACAGCACATTGGCAACAAAGCCTAGCGGCTTCCATCGCAGAATCGCTGTGATCGTGTAGCCGCTAAAAAAGCAGGTGTACACAAATGCAGGTAACCACCAAGTACTGAAATATTGCGTCAGGATTCTTTTCACCATTTTGTCATCGAACCTCCAGTGGAGCGACTCTGTGGAGCGGAGCGAAACGCAGTTAGCTCCCACGACTGGTTGTGCCATTCTTCCACACGCCATGATGGTGGCCTAGCTTCCCATTTCACGGTGTCTTGTGGATGCGCATATGGATTGAAGTCCGATGTCTGGTCAAGTCTCCTTTGAGTATTCGATCAATAGTCTGACGATCAAACATTTTGACCGCATCAACGCCGGCTTTGGACGAATCCTGGAACGCGCCCTTGCCATAGAGGGATGTCTCGACTTGGCCGGTCATGACGAGAATCGGCACATTGTCCATGTAAGCATTGGCCACGCCGCTCACCAGATTGGTGGCGCCGGGACCGGAGGTCGCGAAACAAGCCCC
This sequence comes from Verrucomicrobiota bacterium, assembly GCA_016935555.1. Classification (GTDB taxonomy): domain Bacteria; phylum Verrucomicrobiota; class Verrucomicrobiia; order Limisphaerales; family JAFGQR01; genus JAFGQR01. The sequence continues at coordinate 81,761 of JAFGQR010000011.1, read as the reverse complement.
GATCCCACATTTGACCCGCGCGTAGCCGTCCGCCATGAAAGCCGCGCCTTCCTCATGCTTGGTCAGGATGGGCCGGACGGCTTTATTGCGGTTCGTGGCGTCCAGCAACGGCACTATGGTTGTGCCCGGAATCCCGAACAAGTACTCCACACCCTCGGCTTCCAGGAACTTCAAAATGACATCAGCGACGGTGGTTTTCATGCGAAGCGAGGATTGTGCGTCACTTGGCCGCCTGAGTGGCTTCGGCGACGGATGCGAACACCGGGATCATGCTGGTGAAACCGGCCGTTTCCAAGACCTCATAAACATATCCGGTCCTGGCGCACACGATGAGCAACTGCCCCCCGCCCTTTTTGAGCGTCTTGGCCACGACCAACAACACGCGCAGTCCCGCGCTGGAGATGTATTTGGCCGCCGCGAAGTCGCAGATGACATTGCGTGCTCCGCCGACAATGATGTTTTGGAGAGTGGCTTCAACCTCCCGGGACGAGACCGAATCAATTCGTTCGATCAGTTTTACGACAGTTGCGTTAGCCAAGTTCTGAGTTTCCATGGTTCACCTGCCATTGCCGCACACGGGCCAGTCTGCACTTCGCAGCAGAAAACGACAAGGGAAGTTTACCGGCGCCAAATGACAATTCAGGCTTGCCGGTCCGGGCGACGAGATTCAAAATACGGCACTGGTCAACGCGACAACCCAATGGAACCTGCAACTGGTCAAAAGCTCAGAAGCGCGCGGCCTTTCCCATCATGAAACAAGTTTTTAGCCGTGTTTTCCTGTCGCTGGTCCTGCTCGTGGCGGCGGCGTTGACGCTGCTATTGTCGGACCTCCATTCGCGTGAAAGGGCGCGCAATGGCGCGTTGTCGGCGCAGGCGAAGATTCCCGTCGCCATTCTCAAGCACGCTTCAATCGCGTTGCTGGATGAAGTGGAGCGCGGCATTCTGGCTCGGCTCGCCGCCGCCGGTTACGAGGACGGTGGACGCATCGCCCTGCAACGGTTCAGCGCCGAGGGCGATCTGCCGACGGCCAACACCATAGCCAAGCGCGTTACCGACGGCAGTTTCAAGATGGTGATCTCCATCAGCACTCTTTCGCTCCAATGCGTGGCCAACGCCAACAAGGATGGCCGCGCCATTCATGTTTTCGGCGGCGTGACGGATCCCGCCGCCGCGGGCGTCGGCATCCGGCAAATGAATTCCACCAACAAACCGCCGTGGCTGGCCGGCGTCGGCACGTTCCAACCGGTGGAATCGATTTTGCGCGAAGCCAGGCGGCAGTGGCCCGACCTGAAAGTCGTCGGAGTCGTTTGGAACCCCGCTGAAGCCAATTCCGAGGTCTGCACCGCCAAAGCCCGGAAGGTCTGCAAGGAACTGGGCATCCAGTTGCTCGAAGCCAACGTGGACCAGAGCAAGGACGTGCGCGAAGCCGCGGATTCGCTGGTGGCGCGCGGCGCGCAGGCCTTCTGGGCGGGCGCGGATGTGACGGTGCTCAACGCGATCACTGCGCTCACCGGCTCGGCGAGCCGGGCCAGGATTCCCGTCTTTTCCAACACTTCGGGCAACGTACGCGACGGCTCACTTTTCGATCTCGGCGCAAACTACTTTGAAGTTGGCGAAGTGGTGGGCGACATTGCCGCCGGGATCCTTGGCGGCGTCGACTCCGCCACGCTGGTCATCACCAACTTCATGCCCGAGCACCTGATGTTGAACAAACAAGTTCTCAAGAACCTTCGCGACCCGTGGCGGTTTACCGACGATCTGCGTGCCCGCGCTGCACTCATCCTCGGAGAAGACGGCAACGTGGAAAAAGATGTCCACCAAACCGCGTCCGTCGCCACCCAGAGCAAGCCGCGTCCGGTTGTTTCCAAATCCGGCCGCCCGTTCAAAATCGGCATCGCTTACTTTGGTCCTGACGAAGGCACGGACAGCACCATTGCTGGACTGATGGATGGACTGCGAAAGCTCGGTGTTGTCGAAGGACAAAATCTTGAGGTTCAGAAGATGCATGCCAACGGCGAGATTGGCAGCATCCCGGCGATGCTGCAGTCACTCGACGCAAGCGACGCGGACGTGATCTCCACGTTTTCGACGCCCGTGCTGACGGCCGCTTGCGCTGGCGTGCGCCACAAACCCGTCGTTTTCACTTACTGCACGGATCCGATTGCCGCCGGCGCGGGCAAGAGCTTCGAGGATCACCTGCCGTTCGTCACCGGGATCGGCTCGTTCCCGCCCATTGAGAAAGCGGTCACGATGTTAAAGCTCACGTTCCCGACATTCCGACGGCTCGGGACGCTCTACAACAACGCCGAGGCCAACTCGGTGAAGGTGGTCACGGTGCTGCGGGAGTTGTGCCCGAAGCACGGCGTCGAACTGGTCGAGGCCATTGCGAACAATACGAGCGAGGTGGTGCAAGCTGCGCAATCGCTCGCTGCCCGGCGTGTGGAAGCGGTGTATATCCCCGGCGACAACACGGCTTACCAGGCGTTCGACGGCCTCGCCGGCCAACTCGCCACCACGCGCATTCCGGTGGTCATTGACTCGCCGGACTTTTGCAATCGCGGCGCGCTGGCCGTGGTGGGTGTTGGCTACTACGCGGCTGGTTTCGCCGCTGCCGAACCGCTCGCTCGCGTGCTTCAAGGCGAGGAGCCCGCGAGAATTCCGATGCGAAACGTGAGCGACGAGAAGGTGATCCTGAACATGGACGTCGCACGCAAACTGGGCGTCACCTTCCCGCCTGCGGTGCTGGCCATGCAAACGCTCGAAAAGCCGCCGGCCCCACCCGTCGCGCAACCACCGGCAAGAAAGTGGCGGATCCAGCAGCTTTCCTACATCGAATCCGTCATGGTCGAGGACGCCATGCGCGGGCTGACGGACGGTTTGAAGGAGGCGGGTTTGAAGGACGGGGTGAACTTCACGATGAAAACGTTGTCAGCCCAAGGTGACATGGCGGCAATCAGCTCGCTTTATGATTCCGCCAAGACGGCAGGTGTGGACCTCTATGTCGTCTATGGCACGCCGGCACTCCAAGCCGGTATACAGAAGGTTCGTGACACGCCCATCGTGTTCACGGTCGTGGCCGACCCGTTCGTCGCGGGCGCGGGCCAATCGGATCAGGACCATCTGCCGAACATCACGGGCGTTTACACACTCGGGCCGTACCGGGAAATGGCGGAGTTGTTGCGAACATATTTCCCTCAGTTCAAGCACGTCGGAACGCTGTTTTGTCCGGCGGAGGCAAACTCCGTGGCGAACAAGGAAATGTTCGTCCGCGAAGCCGTTCGTTGCGGATTAACGGTGGAAACCGTCGCGGCCAACTGCGCGGGGGAGTTGGCCGACGCGGCGCTGTCACTGTGCGGCCGCCGGCTGGATGCCGTGGTTCAGATCATTGACAACCTTTCGGTCGCTGGCTTCCCCATCATCGCGCGCGCCACGGAACAAGCGCGGTTGCCGCTGTTCAGTTGCCACGGGGCCGGCGTCAAACAGGGCGCCGCCGTGGCACTGGCCCGCGACTATTACGACGCCGGACGAGAGACTGCGTTTAAAGTCGCTGCCCTGATACGCGGAGAGAGTCCGGCGCGAATTCCGTTCTCTCCACCGCGTAAGGTGCAGACGCTGGTGAACGCGAGGAACGCCCAAGCGGTTCGCATCACCATCCCGGATGAGCTGTTGCGGCAGGCGCAAGAAATCTCCGACCCGACCAAACCCTAACCACGCTGCTCATGGAAATCACTCGCACAGCACGCGACGATCAACTCGACCTGAAGCTCAAAGGCCGCATGGACGCCGTCTGGAGCGACCACGTCGCCAATGCCCTGACCGAATCGGTGCGCGCCGGCTACCACGTCATCGCGCTTGACATGATGGACGTGGACTACCTCAGCTCCGCCGGCATCCGGATTCTCGTGCTGCACTCGCGTCAGCTCAACGCCATTCAAGGGCGGCTCATCATCGCCAGGGCGTCGAGCGCTGTGCGCAGTGTCTTGAAGCTGGTGGGCCTGGAGACGCGGCTTCACGTTGGCGAAGACACGGCAAGAGTAATGGCAACGGCAGCGCCCGAACGACCCACCCAGCACGTCGCGCTGCCGCCAGCGGGCGCAACAGCGCAACTGTTCGAGTTGAACCCCGGCGCGACGCTCCGCGTTCAATGGCCCGGAGATTCAGCAGCGTGGCTTGAAGGCACCGCGAAGGACGCCGACTGTGAAAACGTCGCGTTTGCTGCGGATACAATCGGTCTCGGCCTTGGCGCTTTCGCTTCGACCAGCGACCTGGAAGGCGCGGCATTCGGTGAATTTCTCGGCGCAGGCGGTGCCGTCGTTTGCCAGCCAGCTGACGGTGCCAACAAGCCGGATTACATGCTGCTTCAAGGCGCGCTGACGCCGACGGTGAAGGTCGCCTACGGCGTTGTTTGCCGTGGTGGTTTTGCGCGGCTGCTGCGATTCGACAAAGGCCCGGAGCAATCCAGTCTGACCTTGAGCGCCGTGATCAAAGCCTGTCTCGACGCTGCAAACACCGACGCGGCAGGCATCGTCATGTTGGCGGAGACGGCTTCACTGGTGGGCGCGTCGCTGCAAAAGACGCCTGCCAGCCCGCCAGTAGTCACCGGTGCGCGAAACCTTTTTGCCTTCCCGGAGGTGCGTGACTGGTTGAGCTTCACCGCTGAAGCGGCGTTCGCCAATTCCGTCAGCCTCATCGTCGGCCTCGCAGCCACCGGCTCACGTGCGTTGCATCCGCGATTGCTTAAACCGCTGGTCCTCACGGGCGACATCTGCGGCCACTTCCACGCGGCGGCCTTCCCGTATCGTCCGCTCCGCAAAGGCAAGGTGAGCTTGGCGGAATCACTCGAGCCGCTGTTTGAAAGCGAGCACGTGCTGGGCGTGCTGCATCTGCTGAACGATTGGCGCGACCCCAACGGCGCTGGCGAGAGTTGTTTCTTTCGCGGCGCCTGCTGGTGCGCGCCGCTGGTGACGTGACCCAATCCGCTTATGACTTTGTTGCTCGGAGCATTAACCATCGGATTGATCCTGTCGCTCCTGGCGCTGGGGATCTACATCAGTTACCGCGTCTTTGGCATCGCTGACATCACCGTGGACGGCTCGATCACGTTGGGCGCTGCCATCTGCGCGGTGTTGTTGATCAAGCATGTCAATCCGTTGTTCGCCACACTCGCCGGATTTGGCGGCGGACTCGTGGCGGGCGCGGTGACTGGTGTGTTGCATACGAAGTTCAACATCAATTCCCTGCTGGCGGGCATTTTGGTCATGACCGGCCTTTACTCGGTGAACCTGCACGTCATGGGCAAGAGCAACGTGCCGTTGCTGGGGGCGGACAGTTCCACCAAATGGGCGGAGCGGCTGGGCCACTCATGGTTCCGCGCGCCAGAGGTGAACGTGATGGGTTGGCTGGTCGGTGCGCGCGATCTGGCCATGCTGCTGATCGTAATCAGCCTGATCGTCGCAGCCTGCCTGGTGTTGTATTGGTTCTTCCGAACAGAACTCGGCACTGCGATGCGTGCGTCGGGTGACAATCCGCAGATGATCCGCGCGCTTGGCGTCAACGTTCAACGTTATTGCATCATGGGTTTGGCGCTGTCCAACGGCCTCGTCGCACTGGCCGGCGGCTTGTTGGCCCAGTACCAAGGCTTCGCCGACGCACAGATGGGAATCGGCATGGTCGTCTGGGGACTGGCCAGCGTCATCATCGGCGAGTCGCTCACCGGCTCGCGCAGTCTGGGGCTGGCGATTTACGGAGCAGTCGCCGGCTCGGTTCTGTTCCGTCTGCTCGTGGCCATCGCATTGCGCTGGGGATTGAACCCCAACGATCTCAAACTGGTCACGGCCTTGTTTGTGTTTGCCGCGCTGGTGTTGCCGCAGTTGCTGCAACGCCGGAAAAGGGCCGCGACGCTCGCCAAACCACAGAGTCAGTCGTAAAGGGACGCCATGCTTACTGTCTCCAACATCTGCAAAACTTTCAACGCGGGTACTGTGAACGAGGTCCGCGCGCTGCGCGGAGTCAGCCTCACCATTCCGGAAGGCGCGTTCCTGATCATCCTCGGTGGCAACGGTTCTGGCAAATCCACTTTGTTGAACGCCGTCGCCGGCACGTTTCAACTCGACCAAGGCAAGATCGAACTGGCCGGAGAGAACATCACGCGCTGGCCGGAACATCGGCGGGCGCGGCTGATCGGTCGCGTGTTCCAGAACCCTTTCACCGGCACCGCACCGAACATGTCCATCGCCGAGAACTTCGCCCTCGCCGCCCGTCGCGGCCAGGGACGCGGCCTGGGCTGGGCGCTCTCCAGAAGACTCATGGACGAACTCCGCGACCGCGTCCGAGAATTGCGAATGGGTTTGGAAGACCGGCTCGGCAACGCCATCGGCAGTCTCTCCGGCGGTCAGCGCCAGGCGCTCACGCTACTGATGGCCACATGGCTCAAGCCAGCATTGCTGCTCTTGGACGAACACACTGCCGCGCTGGATCCCAAGAGCGCCGATCTGCTTATTCGTGCCACTGCAGACATCGTCAGCCGGCACAAGCTCACCACGCTCATGGTCACCCACTCCATGCAGCAAGCCGTCAACCTTGGCGACCGCATCGTAATGGTGCATCGCGGCGCCGTGGCCTGTCGGTTCGAAGGAGCCGACAAACAGCGCCTTCGTGTGCCGGATTTGCTTGCGCGCTTTGAGGAAATGCGCCGGCGGGAAATGCTCGACGAAAGTGCAGCTGCGTTGTTGGAGAAGACCTACGTCTAATCCCCCCCCCGCCGGCTGCAGATGGCGACCATGGTCCAAAGACGGCAACTGCAAGATGCAACTGCAGATTAGCATAAGCCTGGCCGAAGCGAACCAATTCCCCTGTGGCTTGACCGTGGTTCGCCTTTCGGGCCTGAGAACGGGGCCATACGGCGTGAGGAACCACCCATTCTCGCGCAACCTGCTTGGTTCGCAGTGGCATGCGATGCCCTTCACAACCGGGGCGCACTACGCCAAACACTGCGATGCGCCCCTTGAACAGGGGTGGGTCGTTAGCCTCTTGATTTACCATTCGGCCAATGTTAGGCTCGGTTTCGTGTGCGGGAATCAGACTTTCCATCAGCGAAAGGGATCATCATGAAAACGCGAAACGGAATGAAATGTTTGGGATGTCCGATGAGCCGGCGGAAGTTCCTGACCACGGCCGGTGCGGCGGCCACCGCGGCGCACTTGGACTTGTTTGAGGTTGCTTCGTCGATGTTTGCCGCGTCTCCGCCGGGCGGCAAACCCGTGGTGCGGGCCGGATTTGCCCGGCCGGATCAGAACCGCTACTTCATGGGGTGGCCGGGAGCCGATTGGGACAACGCGGTCCATCAAGAGCACTACACCCGGATATTGCGGGGCGCGGCGAAAGACCTGGGGGTGGATCTGCGTCTTACGCAGGAGCCGCTGAAGGATGAAAACGCCGTTACCGCGTTCCTGAAGACCGTCCAAGAGGAGAATCCCGACGGCCTCATTGTCACCGCAATGAGCCTCAATCAAGCGTGGCCCCACCTCAACCGCATCGCAAAGGAACGTGGCAACATACCCACCATTCTCTTCAGTCCTGTCGGCACTTCGTTCACGGGCCACCTCCAAGCAACGCGCGGCATTGCCGGCGTCTTTGTGAGTGCCTTCCAACACGAAAACTGGCTGGCCCACGGCTTGCGGATGCTGAACAGCGTGTGGCGGATGAAGCAGACGCGTTTGCTGATCGTAAAGGGCAATAAGAAGGCTGAGAAGACCGTGGAGCATCTGGGCACGAAACTGCTTGACTACCCGGAACAGGCCCTGTGCGACATGGCGCATAAAAGCGTCGTCACGGAGAAGGTCCGGGCCATAGCCGATTACTATCAGAAGAACGCCAAGGCGATCATCGAACCGACCGGGGAAGACGTGCTGAACGCGGCCAACATCTACGTGGTGCTGCGTGCACTGATGGAGGAGGAGAAGTGCGATGGGATTTCGATAAACTGCCTGCCGTTGGTCTCACGGCCGATCGGTTCCAAAGGTCATCTGTGGGAGCCCTGCCTTGCCTTTTCACGGTTGCGCGACGAAGGGATCGTGGCGGCGTGTGAAGCGGATGAACACGCGGCACTCAGTTCGCGGCTCACCCACTTGCTGGTGCAACGGCCCGGTTTTCAACAGGATCCCTTTCCTCTGACGGTCAACAATACCCTCGGGGGCGCCCACTGCGCGTGCGCCACGAGACTGGCGGGATTCGACAAACCGCCGATGCCATTTATCCTGCGAAGCCACCAGGAACCGGACCGCGGCGTTGCGACCCAGGTGCTCTGGCCGGTGGGTGAACGCATGACGGTGATGGAGATACCCAGCGGCCACTACGACACGATTCGCGTCGGGGCGGGAAAGATCGTGAGCAACATCGAGCCCGATCCCCAGGGCCATGACCCGTACGAGGAAGCCGGAGGCTGCCGCACCTCCGTCGAAGTTGCCCTTGACGGAGTGAAAGACACGCGCGATGTGCTCGGATTTCACCAGCTCTTCATTCTGGGGGACGTGGAGCGCGAATTCCGAAACTATGCTCAACTCGCCGGGATGAAGGCCACGGACCTGACCGGGAAAAGCTGAACAGCGGCAAACAATCAGAGAGCCGCGTCGTTGCCTCTTGTCACCCGAGGGTGGTGATCTGCGCTTTTCTCCGAACGCGCTTCTGGGGCTTTACTTGAGCTTGGCTGCGCTTCGGCTCCTTGGCGCAACCGATCCCGCGGCGAACGGGCCATTTCCCGCCACGCGGCAGACGATCAGCGTCCCCGGCACGCAGGGAGCCACACTGACCACGGACGTTTGCTTCCCCGGCACCAACGCCGTGGTCAGCCCGGGCGCCGGTCGGTGTCCGGTGATTCTGCTCGGCCACGGCTTATCCCAGTCGAAAGACCAGCACGGTGCGCGCGAACCTGCCGTTGAGCGCGGTCTTGCAGAGGTTTCTGCGGCTCCGGGTCACGCAGCCCTGATCGGGAGGCTGGCGAGACATTCGGGTCACCAATGCATCCTTGGCCGACCTGCAAGATGAAAAGCCCCTGCAAGAACCTAACGCCCGTGGCACAAGCGGATCGCGTTGCCATTTGCGAAGCGTCGTGTCAAATTCCACAGAAATGCCTGAGCCCATGAAGGCGATGGCTGACAACGCACAGACACCATGCAACTGAAATTTGACTGGCTGATCGTATTGGAGAACTTGCGACGAGGCATCATGGTCACGGACACGAACCTTGAAGCTCCGTCCGGCCCGCGCATCATTTATGTAAACCAGGCCTGGCTGAGGATGACCGGTTACGGCCGGGAGGAGCTGGCCGGCAAGACGCCTCGCATGCTGCAGGGCAAGCACACCGACCGGGCTGTGTTGACCCTGCTGAAGAAAAAGCTCCTCCGACGCGAGGTTTTTCACGGCCAAACCTGGAACTACCGCAAGAATGGCGAGCCCTTTCTGATGAACTGGTATTGCTATGCCATTTACGGTGAGCGCCCGAAACCAATCTACTACATCGCCGAGCAGGAGGATGTGACCGAGATCGAGTCCTTGCGCATGAAGCAAAGGCTTCTGGCTGATCCTCAAGATCAGGAGGCCCTGCAGTTCTTTGCCGTGCTCAGGAAACTGTGACTTGAAGCGTTACGCGGAGCGCAAGCGGCGAGCCAGGAGCCACGCTGGTCCCATGGCGCGAGCGCCGCCCAGCGGAGCGCGCGCATACAAGACACTGGCAACGACCCACGGCTGGAGATCCGGGCAACGTAGCGGGTCATCAGGGTAGTGTGCCGCGAATTGATCGCGCGATTGGCTTGGTGCCCGAGCTGGTGCGAATCGCCTTCTCCGCCGGGACGTTCACAGGGGCCAGACCAGCAAGATCAGCGGCACGGCGGTCGCCACCACCACCAGTGTAAGCGGCAGGCCAACCTTCCAGTAATCCTGGAATTGGTAGCCGCCCGGCCCCATGACCAATGTGTTGGATTGATGGCCGATCGGCGTGAGAAACGCACACGACGCGCTGACGGCCACCGCCATCAGAAACGGATCCGCGGCCGTGCCCAGCCCGGCCGCCAGCTTGGAGGCGATCGGGGCCATGAGCAGCGCAGCGGCGGCATTGTTGATGACATTGGACAACAGCATCGTGATGACAAACAACAGCGTCAGGGTGGCCGCCGGCGGCCAGGTGCGTCCCAGGGTGAACAGGCCGTCGGCCACTTTTTGAGCGCCGCCGCTGGTTTCCAGGGCTTCTCCCACGGGAATCATGGCCGCCAGCAACACGATGATTGGCCAATCGATGCCCTTGTAGGCCTCGCGCAGCGGCAGCACGCGGGCGAGCACCGAACCCGCCGCCGCCATGCTCAACGCCACCGAGGCCGGCAACCATCCCGCAAGCATCAAGCCCACGGCCGCCCCAAACAGTGTCACCGAGGTGACCAGGCGCCGCGGCTTGCCCAGCGCGAGATTGCGGCTGGCCAAGGGCAGGCAGCCCAGCTCGGCCAGGCTCTCGGCCATGTCCCTCTCGTCGCCCTGCACCAACAACACGTCACCCGGCTCAAAACGCACCGCGTTCAGCCGCTGTTTCAAGCGTCCGCCCGCCCGCGCCACTGCCAGCAGGTGCAGCCCGTGATGGTCCAGGAGACGCAACTGCGCCACGGTCCGCTTGATCATCGGGGAATCGGTCCGCACCACTGCTTCCACCAACTGCAGATCCCGGGCTTCGCCGAGCTTGTCGGCGAACTTCGCGCCGCCGGCCAGCTTGAACCCGCTCTTGTCCTCGATGAGTTGCAACTCCTCCGGCTCGGCCTCCACCACCAGCACGTCGGCCGGGCGCAGCGCGCTGCGAAACGCATAGGCTGGATGGCGCTTCTCCCCGCGCAACACCGCCACGACGGGGATGGGTTCGCCGCACGCTTGTTGCAATTCCCGCAGCGTCCAGCCGGCGCCTTTGGAACCCTGGGCGACCTCGAGTTCGCTCAGGTAATTGGCGGTTTCGAACAGCTCGTCGGGCGAGCTTTGGCCCTTGCGCCTTGGCGTGAGCCGCCAGCCAAGCAGCACCAGGAACAGCAACCCGGCCAGCATCACGCCCCCGCCCACCGGCAGGAAGGCAAACATGCCAAAGCCCGCGCCGGCATGTTCTGCGCGATAGGCGGAGAGGATGATGTTGGACGGCGTGCCGATGAGCGTCATCAGGCCTCCGAGCAGGGAACCGAACGCCAGCGGCATGAGCAGCAGCGAGGGGGGATGCCCGTGTTCGCGGCCCATGCGCAGCGCCACCGGCAAGAGAAGCGCCAGCGCACCCACGTTGTTCATGAACGCCGAGAGGACCGCCACCGCGCCCGTCAACACCGCCAACTGCGCCATGACGGCTCCGCCCGCCTTGAGCGTCTGGCCGGCGATCAGGTCCACCAAGCCCGACTGCTGGAACGCCTTGCTCAACACCAGCACCGCCGCCACGGTGATCACGGCCGGATGGCCGAACCCGGCAAAGGCGTCCGCCGCCGGCACCACCCCCGCCACCACAGCCGAGAACAGCGCCAGCAGAGCGACCAAGTCGTACCGAATCCGGCCCCAAATGAACGCTGCCAGCGTCAGCCCCAGAATGATGAACACCCAATGGGCAGGTTGCATGCGATGCGGTTACCGCATGACGCCGGGCCATGCAAGCCTGATGCGCGCCGGCGCCTCAGTCGGGGCCCACATGTGCCACGTCGAGATGGGCCCCCCGTCGGCGCCGCCCTGCGTTCGGGCGGCGCGGCAGGACAGCCCACGCCGCCGCCCAAGTGCGCCGCGGACACGCATTTGCCGCGGGCACGGCACCGGCCGCGTCACACGAAGGCGTCGCGGTCCCAGCCGAGCTTGAGGAGGTGGATTTTCTCGGGAGCGCTCGTGCCCAGGTGATATTTCGTGTCGGCGACGGCAAGGCTCTTGGGCGGCGGGTTCAGGGGCCACGGTTCGCCCCGGAAGGCATCGCGCTTGGCCTGCAGGATGCGGAGGCAGACGGCATCGACGGCCACGGGGTCGGTGCCGACGAGGATGCCGCCGTAGGGCCAGCGGTATTTCGGGGTGACCTGGGGGCCTTTGTCGAAGAGGGGGAACAACCCGTCGACGACCACCAGGCGCGTCTTGCCCTTGATGGCCGGAACCTCCCACGCGGCGCCCAACTCGGCGCAGGAATCGGGGTGCAGCGACGCGGGTTGGGGATGGTAGACGATGTAGTTCTTGATGACGCAGCCGATGCCGGACATGTGATGGGCCTTGAGACTTGGCACGTTGACCAGGGCGGTGACGGGGGTGTCTTTCCCGGGCGAATTCCCGCGGTCGCCGACCAGGATCTTCCCGTCCGGGACGCCGGCCTTTTGGGCCCCCGCGCGAACCGCGTCGATGACTTCCTTGTGGGTTGAGATCATGTAGAGGGTGACCTTGATGCCGACCGTGTCGTCGGGGTGCAGGTAGGTCTTCCACGCGGCCGCGGGATCATCCTTTCCCGCCAGGCGGCATACCGCCTTGTTCAGCATCGTCTCGACCACCCGGGCGTCGGGCGTGTTGTCCGCCCGCATCGCGCGTTCGTCCCGGATCAGAATCACCCTGCTTTTTGCCTCGCCCGGCTCCGCGGCAAACGCCACGTCACGCGGGCAAAGCCCCATCGAGGCGCCGAGGGCGCCTGCTGCGGTTCCTCTCAAAAAATCCCGTCGGGTGTAGTGTTTCATGGTTATAGTTGCCTTTCTTATAAAGCCGCCGCCGCGCCGGCCAGCAACCGCTCGCAGGCGGCCCGTGAGACGGCGTCAAAGACCAGCGCGACACACTGGCCCTTGAGAAGCGCGCCCACGTGGCGCCCGCCTTCAAGCGCCTCGATTCGGGGCGACCGGTCCGCTTCCGCCGTGTCCTCCAGGTAAAGCCGGCCGAACTGGCGATAGGCCTGCTGCGCCTGCCGCCGGCTTTCGTAGGAAACGATCAGCAGCGTGATCTTCTCGCCCTTGGGCCGGTAGACGGCCATCACCACTTCGGTCTGCGGCGAAAGGCGCAACACATTGGCATCGGCCAGGTAATAGAAATAATTGAGCGACACTTGAGTGTGGAAATAGCGGGCGCTGCCGGCGGCCAGGTGGTCCGGGGGCAGGCGGTTGAGGAGCGCGGGCCGCGGCCCCTCGGCAACCCCTTCCGCGAGCGACCGGCCCAGGGTGATGACGGCCTGCCTGGCCTGCGGGGTTTCCTGTTCGGCCAGGATGCGAACGAAGCGCGGTCCTTTCCAAAAGCACAGAAGCCCGGCGGCGTAGGCGTTATCCTGGCCCACGCCCACGTCTTCGCCCTCGGGATCGTGCGTGAACACGCCGTAGGCATCCTGACTGCTGGACATGTCGTAGACCTCGGCGATGATCCGCCGGGCGCCGGGCCTGGTGTATTCCCGGACGAGGACGCGCCGGAAGTCGTAGGCCAGATAGAGTTCACCGGCGCCGTCCATGTATTCGAAGATGGTGCTCCGGTCGAACGCGCGTATGCGGTCTGCGGCACGCCAGCCGTTGGCTTCATCGGGGAATGTCGCTTGGGGATTCATCGATCTGAGTCCGGGGGCGCATGCCGTGGCGAGCCACGCCAGGAGCGCCAGCGGTGCGGCGAGTCGTGCCCGCGTCTTGGCCCTTTGAGTTGCGGGCCTCTGACTGGGAGCCTCGCTGTTGCGGTTCGGGTCGCATAGGGCCATGATCAGGGGACGTTATAGAACGAGGGGCGGCTTGGATCAAGGTTATTTCCTGCAGGGCCTTCGACCCACGGCGGTTGACCACGTCGGCGGATCTGGACTTTCAAATGATCCGGGCCGCCACCAACATCGATTGCGAGTTGCACATGCCCCTGTTCCTCGGGCGCCAGCGGGCCGCCTGTCCAAACAAGACACCCTCTCCCACCGGGACGGACAACGCGCGGCCCGCCTGGGCGCGCCCGGACCGGACGCGCCCGGCAACAGGCCCTTTGCCGAGCGCGCCGCGCAGATGCTCAGCCGGCGCGAATGGATTGGGTGTTTCGGCGGGGCTGAATAAGCGCGTGCGTTGGGCGTCCATCCATCGATGCCACTCCAAGCGCTTCGACTCGTTCCGGCCCTGGCTGCGTGCCTGGGAGGGGATAACCAAGTCGGGTATTTCAAGGCGATGCAGTTTCCATTCAAAGAGGTCGGGAGGTTTTCGCTGCGGCCGCACGCGGGTTGGGCCGTCGTTTTCATGGTGATCGCAGCGGGGGTGGGCAGCAGGGCTGGCGACTGGCCGCAATGGGGCGGGCCCGATCCGGGCCGCAACATGGTGTCGGGCGAAACGGGATTGCCGGTTTTCTTTCGACCCGGGGTGAAATCGGCGCAGGGCAGCGGCATTGTTTCTGGAAGCACGGAGCATGTGCGTTGGGCGGTGCGTCTGGGCAGTTACCTCTACGGCAATCCCACCGTGTCGGCCGGCCGGGTGTTTGTGGGGACCGACGACTCGATTCTCCGCGGCGACACCCGTCTGCGGCCGACCAAGGGCGGGATGGTGCAATGTCTGGACGAAGCCACGGGTGAAGTGCGGTGGCGCCTGCGCACGCCAAACCGGGGTGAGGACCGGCTGCCGCCCGGGGCGCATTACGGCCAGCAGCATTGCGGGACCTGCTCGTCGCCGGCGGTAGCGGGCCGCCGCGCGTATGTGCTGTCGAGCGCGTGCGAGGTGGTGTGTTTGGATGTGGACGGGTTGGCGAACGGCAACGACGGTCCCTTCCGCGACGAAGGCCGATACCTGGTGGGGCCCGGGAAGAGGCCGGTGCCCGTGCAACCCGGCGACGCGGACATCGTGTGGGTGTGCGACCTGGTGGACGCCTTGGGCGTCTGCCCGCACGATGTGGCGAGCTGCTCGGTGCTGGTCGATGGGCGGTTCGTCTACACCGTCACCTCCAACGGCGTCGACGGCCCCCACGCGAAGTGTCCGCGGCCCGACGCCCCCAGCTTCGTCGCGCTGGACGCCGAGACCGGCCGCGTGCTGGCGACGGACGCGGAGGGGATGGGCCGGCGGTTGTGGCATTGTCTGTGGGCGCCGCCGTCGCTGGGCACTGTCAACGGCCGGAGACTCGTGTTTTTCGGCGGAGGAGACGGCGTGTGTTATGCTTTCGAGGCGCTGACGGATGTGCCGCGCGAGCCGGTGTTGTTGAAGAAGGTGTGGCATTACGACTGCAACCCGCCGGAGTACCGGCTGCGGGACGGCAAACCCATTCCTTATTACGCGGGGGACAAGCGCAAAGCCAATTCGGCCAACAAAAACGACGGCTTGTATCTTGGCCCCAGCCAGATCATTGCCACCCCGGTATTTCACGACGGCCGCCTCTACGTGGCGATTGGCCAGGATCCCATGCATGGCCGGGGCCGGGGCCTGCTGCATTGCATCGATCCGTCCAAGACCGGCGACATCACCCGCACCGGCCGGGTGTGGAGCTATGACGGGATCGAGCGCACCATGGCCAGCGTGGCCATTGCCGACGGACGCCTTTATGCGGCGGACCTGTCCGGGCGCGTGCATTGTCTGGACGTGGCGACCGGGCGACCCTTGTGGACGCATGACTTGAAGGCCGAGACGTGGGCGACGCCGCTGGTGGCCGACGGCAAGATCTACGTGGGCACCAAGAGCCGGCTCATGGTGCTGGCCGCGGGGCCGGAGCCCAGGGAACTGGCGCGGATCAGCCTGGGCGCGCCGGCGTATGGAACCCCGGTGGCGGCCAACGGGACGCTCTTTGTGGCGTCCCAGCAATACCTCTGGGCGGCACAGCAGGACGCCCGGTTCACCGGCGGCATGCCCGGATCCTGAGGAGCCGGCACCGGAGAGCTGCGGGCAACCGCCAGTTGCGGCAGCGATGACGATCAGATGCAGGTCTTCGCCACCAACGCAGCGGGGCTCTCGTCCAGCATCTCCCGTCGCCGCAGGTCCTCGAAGCGCGCGAGCAAATGTCCTCTCACCAGGAACCTGGTGAGCCATGCAGGCTAGGTCGCCTCCCGATGCGAGCGTTGACGCGCTGCCAGGTAACGGTCCAGTTCGGCGACATCCTTGAAAATGGCCACGCCGGGCAAGGCCTTGATGATGTCAAACACTTCCCTGATCTGCGGCTGCAAGTTCAGGAACGACGCCTGCCCCCCGCGTTCCTTGAGCGTCTTGCGCGTGACGGAGAACACGCGCAGGCCTGCGCTGCTGATGAATTTCAGCTGGGCCAGGTCAAAGACGATGTCCGCGACGGGACCGCCCAGCCAGGGGGCAAGCTGGCGCTCCAGGTCGGGCGCAGTGACGGTGTCGAGGCTGCCGATCAGTGTGACGGTCAGAGCGGCAGCGTTCTCGCCGGTGGGATTCTTTTGGATTTGAATGTCGAGTGGCATGGGGGTTTGGACTCTTTGGTTTGGCAGTCGGACTTGGTTGACACTGGAGTTGGAGGTTACGCCCGGCCGGCGGGCGCGACAAGCCGCTTGTGCAGGCGCAGAATGTTCTCCCCGGCTTCGCGCCGGTAGCGAATCTCGTCCACGTGACGCCGCGCCAGGTCGATGCCCCAGCCGCCCGGCCCGTCTTGGTCGATCGCTCGCTGGTCGCGTGGCGGCACGGCGGTGGGATCAAATTCCGGCCCGCGGTCGCGCAGTTCGATGAGCAGGGAGTCGTCATGCCGTTCGAGGAGGACTTGAAAGCGCTGTTGGGCGCTGCGTTGATAAGCGTGATTGACGATATTGGCGGCGCACTCTTCGAGCGCCAGGGCCAGGCCGAGGGTGGTCTTTTCCGGAACGCCCTGGGCGCTGGCGAATTCCCGCAGGGCTTCGACGGCGCGCATGACCTCCTCCAACGTGGCACGCAACTCCAGCTTCATGCGCGGGGTTCCTGTCCGGAAGGGTCTGCGCGCCCGCCGCCGACTTTCAAGGTGAGAATGGCGATGTCATCGGATTGCGGTGCGCCCGCGGCGAACCCACGAACCTGCCGCAGGATTCCAGCCGTGATGGCCGGCGCGGGTTGGCCGGCAAATGCCGTGACGTCTGCCAGCAAGCGTTCGCTGCCGTACAATGCCTCCTGGGGATTGAAGGCCTCGGTCACGCCGTCGGTGTAGAAGATCACAGCGTCGCCTTCACCCAGCGCCAGCTCGGCGCGCTGAAACGTGAGGCCGGGTTCCAGACCCAGGGCGGTGCCGAGATTCTTGCCGACCCAGCGCGGCGCGCCGTGTGCGGGAAGGAGCGCCGGCCAGCAATGGCCGGCGTTGGCCAGGATGAACCGGCGCGACCGGGGTTCAAACACGGCGCAGAGGAACGTCACGAACATGCATGAGGGGTTGTCGGCCGCGAGTTCGTCGTTCAGCCGCGCCAGGATGCGTTCCGGCTCCACAGTCTGTCGCGCCAGCAGGCGGGCGAGGGTGATGGCGCGCACCATGAACATCGAAGCCGGGATGCCCTTGCCGGAAACATCGCCCAGGAAGATGACCAGGCGCTCGGGGTCGGCCGTGCAAATGCCATAAAGGTCGCCGCCCACTTCCCGAGCCGGCTCGAGCACGGCACCGAAGCCGACCCGATAAGCCGCCTCCACCGCCGCGAAATCGCGGGGCACCATTCCCATCTGGATTTCCCTGGCGACACGCAATTCGCCGGCCATGTGTTCCTTGACCGCGTCGTTGTAAGCCTTGGCCTTGAGCAGGGAACGCACGCGCGCCTTCACCTCGAGCATTTCGAACGGCTTGGTGAGATAATCGTTTGCTCCCACCTCGAACCCGCGCGTCTTATTCTGCACCTCTTCGAGCGACGACAGAAACATGATCGGCACGTCGGCGGTCTCCGGCATCTGGCGCAGGCGGCGGCAGACTTCGTAGCCGTCCAGACCCGGCATGACGATATCCAGCAACACCAGATCGGGGGGGGTTCGCGCGGCGATCTGCAAGGCGGTTTCGCCATTCAGCGCCAGGCTCAGCTTGTGATCGCTTTTCAGGCCCTCGACGAGAATGTCCAGGTTCACCTTGGTGTCGTCCACCAGCAGGACACGGCAGTCGGAGAGCTTTTTCATGGGTGGGGCACGACAACAAACACGTCACCGCCTCCACGCCTGCGCGGCGGCCTCCAGCAGCGCGTGGGCCTCGGCGAAGGCATAACCCTGAAGGTGCTGCTCGAACTGCCCGAACTGCCCGGCGGGGAGGAGCGCGGCAAACAACGCGCGGTGAGCGTCCAACGTCTCGGCTGCGGCCGCATCGAAATCCGAGAGTTGTTTGAGCATGAGCGTGACGACCGGTGCCGCCCGCTCCGGGTCAACCGTTGCGGCAGGAACCGTGGCGGGGGCCGGGGGCGGCTCACCCAGCATGGCGCGCAGCGGCTCAAGCAGGGCGCCGAGCGCCGTCGCGAAGCGTTGCCGGAGGGTTTCGACCTCATCGGAGGAAAGGCGGTCGCGGAGCGCCTTTTCCAGTGCCGCAGCCGCCGCGTGGACCGTGTTCGCGCCGAGATTGCCGGCGACGCCTTGGACCGTGTGTGCCGTTCGCTCGGCAGCGGCCCCATCGCCGGCTTGAAGTTGTTCGCGAATTTGCGCCGGCGCGTTCGCCTGTTGTTCCATGAACTGGCGAAGCAAGCGCACGTACAGGGGTCGGTTGCCGGCGACGCGGCTCAGACCGTCGTTCGTGTCGAGGCCGGCGATGGTGGGAAGCTGGTCGTGTTCCGGAGCGCGAGTTTCGGGGCGGCTTGCTTGGGCCGTGCCCGGGGCCTTTGGGCGGTTTTCGCGTTCCTTGTTCATCTGGCCTTCAAACGGATTTGAGTTTGGAAGTGGATTGGCGGGGGCGCCGGCGGGCGGGGGTTTGGAGCAGCGCTTCACCGTTTCCACAAGGTGTTCCGGGTCAATGGGTTTGGCGACATGATCGTTCATCCCGCTGGCGAGACAGCGCTGGCGTTCCTCAAGCGTGGCGTGGGCCGTCATCGCCACGATCGGCAGGGTGCGGAAACGCGGGTCGGTCCGGAGCCTGGCCGTCGCCTGGTAGCCGTCCATTTCGGGCATTTGCAGGTCCATCAACACCACGTCGAACGGTGGCGGCTGCGGGCCGGACTCCAGAATCCCGACCGCGTCGCGTCCGTGGTTGGCGACACGCACGCTTGCGCCGGCGCCTTCCAGAAGCTCGACGGCGATTTGCTGATTGAGGTCGTTGTCTTCCACCAGAAGGACACGGACCCGGTCCAAACGCATCGTGTGCCCGCTGGGTTGGGGGGCGACGGCGGTTTCCCCGGCATTGGCGAACAGGTTGACGAGTGTGTCCACGAGCATGGACGGGGTGACGGGCTTGACGAGATAAGCCTCGAGCTGGAGGCGCTCGGCTTCTTCGCGGGCCTCCTCGCAGTCGAAGGCTGTGACGAGCACGATGTGAGGCGGATGCTTCAAGGTCTCGGCGCGCTTGAGGTGGCGGCTGGTTTGCACGCCGTCCAAGCCCGGCATCCGCCAGTCCATGAACACGATGTCGTAGGGGTCGCCGGCGTCCTGTTGCTCAATGGCGGCGATGGCCTCGCGTCCCGATGCCACCGCATCGACGCGACTTGTGACGGTGCTCAACGCTTCCTGCAGGATTTCGCGTGCGGCGGGGTTGTCATCCACCACGAGCACGCGGAGCTTCGCGAGCCGCTCAGGAATGGCCTTGCCCGCGCCCTGGGACCTGCCGACGCCGAGCCAGACCGTGAAGAAGAACGTGCTGCCGGTGCCGGGCTCGCTTTCCAGCCAGATGCGCCCCCCCATCAACTCGACCAGCCGCCGGCAAATGGTGAGACCGAGGCCGGTGCCGCCGTGTTTGCGGGTGGTGGACATGTCGGCTTGCGTGAACGGCTGGAACAGTTTCGCCGCCTGCTCCCGCGTCACGCCGATGCCGGTATCCCGGACGGAGAACTTAAGTTGCACCTTGTCGCCGGTGCGTTCGAGCTTTTGGATTTCGAGTCGGATTTCACCGTGCTCGGTGAACTTGACGGCGTTGTTGACGAAGTTCGTGAGGATCTGGCCGAGGCGGAGCGGGTCCCCGAGGAGCACGTCGGGGATGCCCTGCGCGACGTGCGCGAGAAACTCGATCCCTTTCTCGTGCGCCTTCTGCGCGGTGAGGGTGATGACCGAACTGAGGACGTCATCCAGCTTGAAGCTGGTGGTTTCGAGGTCGAGCTTGCCGGCCTCGATTTTGGAGAAGTCGAGGATGTCGTTAATGACAGCCAGGAGGGATGTGCCCGCGTTGTGGACCTTGGAGACGTAATCGCGCTGCTTGGGGGACAGTTGTGTTTTGAGGGCGAGGTGCGACAGGCCGATGATCGCGTTCATCGGCGTGCGAATTTCGTGGCTCATGTTTGCCAGGAACATGGATTTGAGCCGGGTGGCTTCTTCGGCCCTGGCTTTCGCCTCGTGCAATTCGTCCGCAGCACGCTTCTGCTGCGTGATGTCCGTGAACATTCCGAACGACCCCTGTTTCACGCCGTGCTCATCCACGAGCGGACTGGCGTTGACCCGGCAGGGCACCAGCGTGGCGTCAGGCCGAAGAAACGACACTTCATAGGAGCCAAACTCGCCTTTCGCCCGGCGCGCAATGTTCTCCCGGAAAATGCCCGCGTTTTCGGCGTCCGCGAAGTCGTAGATATGGCGGCCAAGGACCTGGTCGCGGACGCGGCCGAGGATCTGGCACATGCTGTCGTTGACTTCGATCAAGCGGCCCTCGTTATCCACGCGGCAAAACCCTTCGGTGGAGGTTTCGAGGATTCGGCGCACCCTGCGTTCGCTCTCGGCGAGGGCTTGCTCGTTGCGTTTGCGCTCCGTGATATCGCGGATGATGGTGAGCTGGGCCGGGTTGCCGCGCAGCATAATCCGGATCAGGGTGATCTCGCAGGGAAATTCCGTGCCGTCCCGGCGCTTGTGAACCCAATCGAAACGATAAGGCTTGTCCATGCGCATGGCGGTCTTGATGCGATCGAGGGCCGCCTCCCGCGAGAGCTCGCCATTGGGCTGGCGTTCCGGGGAAAGCATTCCCGGGCCGCAATGGGCCAAGTCCGCCATCCGCTGAAAACCGAACAGTGCCAGAGCCGCCTCGTTTGCATGGATGAACTGGTGCTCGGCAGACAGGATAAGCAGTCCATCGCTCGAACTGGTGAAGTAAGCGTTGACGCGTTCCTCGGCTTCCTTGCGTTCGTCGCTTTCGAGCGCGAAGCGCAGGGCGTTGGCCACCGTTCCGGCTGCCTTCTCCAACCAGCGGGTTTGGCTTTCGGTGAGCGGCTTGAACAAACAAAGCTCCAGCACTCCGACCGCAGCGTCGTCGGCAAGCAGCGGATAAGCCACAACGTGTGCGGGCGCCACGGCCCCGAAGCCGAAATGCACGCGGAGCCGCTCGTCCCCCGGGGCGGTGCCAAGAGGATGACGGGACTGCGCGGCTTGCCCCACGACGCCGCTGCCGGGGGCAAAGGACTCCGGAAGGCCGGCACTGGCCGGATAGGCGTGCGCCGCCACACGATGCAAGGCCCCGTCTGCGCCCGCCACAAACAACGCGCCGGCAGGCGCGCCGAGGAATTCGACCGCGCCGGCCAGACCCTTTTCCGCGACTTGAGCGGACGTCAGATTTCCACGCAGACTCGTGTTAAGCGCCGACAGGCTTGATTCCAAAACGGCCCGCTCCTCCGACTGGCGTGTCAGTCGTTCCAATTCGCCGGCGCGCGCGGTCAGTTCCGCGGTGCGCTGGGTGACCGTCCGTTCCAGATTCTGATTCAGGTCGGCCAGACTTTGCTCGCGAGCCTGGATTTCGCGGGCCATTTTCCGGAGGCTGTGCGCCAGTTCGCCAATTTCGTCGCGATGGGCCGGGAGATCGCCCAACATTTCCTCGCGAAACGCGCCCTGTTCGATCGCGGCCGCCGCGCGGGTCAGGCTTGCGAGGGGCCGGGTGAAGCGTCGTGCGACGGTGGCAACCACGAATACCAGCACGAGCAACCCCAGCAGACCGGCCACCGCGGAGCGCAGGGTCAGTTGGCGCACCGGATCGAGAATCGCGTCTTCGGGAATGTTGAGGAGAATTTTCCAGCCGGTCAACGGGGACGTTGCCCAGTAGATCCTTCGGCGTTCGTTATTGTCCAGCGTCGCCGCAAATCCCTCGGGCTTTGCCGCCGCGACTTCTCCACCCGGGCGACTCGCCAGATCGGCGCCGGCAAAACCTTTGCGGAGCATGAGTTCCGCCCGCGGATGCGCGATGATTTTTCCCGAGCGGCTGACCAGGCAGGCGAATTCACTGGTGCGGCCACGCCGGCCTTCGGACAAGCGGATCGTTCGCACCATTGCCCGAATTCGGTCCAGCGCCAGGTCCGCTCCCGCCACGCCGAGGAAGTTCGTGGCTTGATCGAAAACCGGGGTGGTCAGGCTGACCATGCTGACATTGCCCGCCCCTTCGTCGAAGTACGGCTCGGTGACATAGAACCTGCGGGTCCGCTTCGGGCCGTGATACCACTCCTGCCGCGGATCGTGGAAATCGTAATCCACCGGGGTCAGCTCCGGCCAAAACCTGCGGTGGATCGCCAGGCACGCCGTCGGATCCCGCCAGTCCTTCTCGTCGTAGGCGATATACAACCCATAGACCTCCTCCTCCGGCATGTGATGCAGGAGGCCGCGCAGAAAGGGAACCATCCCCGGATCAGGATCGTGTCCGAACGCCCGTTGTCGAACGGCAATGGCACGGGGCAACGTGCCGATGCGCATGAGGAATTCATCGAGCTGTCGCGCGGCGGCGGCGATCTCGGCGACCGCCTTGGCGTTCGTCTGCCGTTCCAGTTCGTCGCGGCTGACACGGTCGTTGAACCACACGGTCAATCCGAGCACCAGTCCCGCGGCGAGTCCGACACCTATGGGCAGCCTGCGGGCGATGCTATGGCCTGAGAGCAGTCGGCTCATGACGATACGCTTGGATGGCGGCCGTGAGGATCAGACAGATGCGTCGAGCAACGATGGCCGGGCTGGCCGGCTCCGCAGTCTGTCCCATGCTGCGGACCATCCAGACGTCCACGCCGCCGACGAGGCCGTTCGACCCTTATCAGGCCTGGGACCAACCTGCGCGCGGGGCCGGGGCCTTTCCTTGCCTGTGTCAGCACTCCCCAACCGGCCATCCGGTCCATTCTGCGTGACCCGTTGCGGCCGCCGCACCGTTCCGCGGTCTCGGAAGGCCATCGCGTTCCCATGGGAGGCAGCCTAAGCACGCAACGAGCCCGAGGAAAGCTTTTTGCGGCGCTGGAGCGCGGGGGGCAAGCCCCCGCGCCCCGAGACGTCGGAGTCTGCGGCTTGCCATGGGCGACCGTTAAGCGTGCGATTGCAGTTCGATCTCGTCAGTCTCGTGAAGCTCGCTGATGCGTTCGCCGAAGCCGATCCGGACCGGTCCTGCGGGGCAATGGACGGCGCGGATTCTGAGGGAGTCGTGGGTGGCGTCGAGGCAGATGGAGGCTTGGCGATAGCGCAGGCGGAGGCGGAGGCGTTTGAGTTCGTGGGGGAGTTGGGGGTTGACCCAGAGGATTTCGTGGCGCAGCTCGAGGCCCAGGTAGCAGCGCTGGATGAGGTCGACGGTGCCCGCCATGGCGCCGAGGTGGATGCCTTCGGGCGTGGTGCCGCCTTGCAGGTCGGCGACGTCGCTCTGCAGGGCCTGGGTGAACAAGTCCCAGGAGCGGGCGCGGTCCGACCGGGCGAGCACCCAGGCGTTGACCACCTGGCTGAGGGTGGAGCCGTTGGAGGTGCGGCGGAGGTAGTATTCGACGTTTCGGGGGATCATTGCCGGGTCGAACGGATAGCCGAGGCGTTCGAAGAGCTGGCGCAGTTCCTCCGCGGTGAAGAGGTAGAAGAGCATGAGGACGTCGGCCTGTTTGGACGCCCTGTAGCGGTTGGGGGTGTCGCCTTCGGCTTCGAGGATGCGGTCGAGTCGCATCGCCAAGCCATGCCGGGCGCGGTAGGTGTCCCAGTCGAATTCCTTCAAGTCCGCGTAGCCCTCGAACTGGCTGAGGATGCCGTCGTCGTGGAACACGAGCCGCATCTTGCGGCTGATGTCTTCCCAGCGCCGGATTTCGTCGTCCTCGAGGGCCAGCTTTTGGCGGAGGCGCGCGCCGTGTTCGGCCGGCAGGATCTGGAGCAGGTCCAGGGCCCGCCAGAGTCCCCAGACAACCATGAGGTTGGTGTAGGCGTTGTTGTTCAGCCCGGGCTCGTCCGCGCCGGGGTAGGCGTCGTGGTATTCATCGGGTCCCATGACGCCGCGGATTTCGTAGCGGCCGAGGGGTTTGTTGAAGGTGGCGAGGCTGGCCCAGAAGCGGGCGATTTCGAGGATGATTTCCGAGCCATGGTAGCAGAGGAACTCCAAGTCGCCGCTGACCTGGTAGAACTGCCAGAGGTTGTAGACGATGGCCGCGTTCACGTGGCGCTGGAGGTGCGAATGATCGGGAAGCCACCGGCCGGATTGCGGATTGAGGTGGACCACCTGCGTCTCCTCGCGCCCGTCGCTGCCGCTTTGCCAGGGGAACATGGCGCCCTGGCAACCCGCCGCCCGCGCGGCGCGCCGGGCGGCGTCCAGGCGGCGTTGCCGGTATTTGAGCAGGGACCGGGTGATGTCGGGGATGCGGAGGTTGAGGAGGGGGAAGATGAACAATTCGTCCCAGAAGATGTGACCGCGGTAGGCTTCGCCGTGCCAGCCTCGCGACGGCACGCCGACGTCGAGGTCGATGGTATGGGGCGACGTGGTTTGGAGCAGGTGGAAGACATGCAGGTGGAGGATCAGGCTGGTGTGATTGGGGGTGGTGGCCGGACTGGCCAGTTCCAGTTCCACGTCGAACCGGTCCCACAACCGCTGCCACGCCAGCGCCTGGCCGTGCCGCAAGACATCCACGTCGCCCGCGGTTCCGATGGCATCGCAGGCGGCCAGGGCGCAGTCGGCGATGGCGCGGTCGCGCGACGTGAACAGGGCGATCACCTTCTCGGCGCGCAGCGGCTGGCCTTGGGCGACTTCCACGCGGGCATGGTGGGCGATGAAGCCCGGTTCCTCGACGACGCGCAGCGGCGGTTCGACGCCTTGCTCGGCCACAAACAGCCGCAGCCGCGCGGCTTCGGCGATGCGCAGTTCGGACTGCGACGTTTGCACCTTGAGGCAGATGCCGTTTTGGCCCACGCGGCCGGTGGCGACGGGGACGAGGTGGGTGCCGTTGAGGTTGCGGTAGCGGGGCACGCCGCCATTGACGACGCGGCCGTCCAAGGCGGACCGGATATCCATCGGGCCCGACCAATTCTCGGCCAGCCAGGTGGTTTCCAGGGCGGCCAGGTGCGGGTGGGCCATGGACACGAGGCGCCGTTGGACGAGGGTGGTGCGCCGGCCCCGGGCGTCGCGGAAGCGGACGGTTCGGGAGAGCAGGCCGGCCTTCAGGTCCAGTTCCTGGCGGCAGGCGAGGGTTTCGACTTTGCGAAGATCGAACCATTCGTCCTCGCCTATGCGGAAGCCGAGGGACAGCCAATTCGGCAGGTTGACCAGGTCCTCATTCTCGACCACGCGGCCGGCGATCTCGGTGCTGAGCCGGTTGTAGCCGCCCGCCAGGTAGGTGCCGGGGTAATGCACGCCGTCGGCCGCCGACTCCGGCGCGGCGCCGCGGGTGGCGAAGTAGCCATTGCCCAGGGTGCAGAGCGCCTCGCGGAGGCCTTCACGGGCGGGGTCAAATCCTTCGTAAACCAGATTCCAGTGGGTCATGGGCGGGTTATCGGGAGTGGGTGAGGAGCCGGTTGAGGAACGCCTGCACTTCAGCGACATTCTCAAGGGCGTAGCGCGCGGCCGTGGGACGCGGCTCATCGCGCACGACGATGCCGACGCCGCGACGGCGCAAGGCCTCGAAGGCGTCTTCGTCGGTGAGATCGTCGCCCAGGTAAATCGGGAGCACCCCCGGCGAGTCCAGGTCCAGCGTCTGCAGCAGCCAGGCCACGGCGCGGCCCTTGTGCCAGTCCAGGTTGGGCTGAAGCTCGAACACTTTTTTCCCGTGCCCCTTGCGAAGAATCGAGTGCCGGGCCGCCACGGCGTCGACAACCGGTTCCACCTCGGGCACCCGGGTCGGCTCCACGTTGCGGAAGTGAATGGCAACGGAGTACTTTTTGCGCTCGATCTGCGCGCCGGGAATCGCAGCCGTCCTTTCCCGCAGCACGGTTTCGGCCTCGTCGAGCGCCGCGAGGCTCGCCTGGGCCTCAGGGTGTTCCCTGCGCAACCCGCCCGGCCCGGCGATGTCGAACCCGTGGCTGCCGGCGTAGATGATTTCGTCCAGGCCCACCCGCCCGCGCACGTCGGCCAGGTCCCGCCCGCTGACGACGGCGACGGGGTGCGCGTGGGCGAGCCGCCGCACGGTGTCGCGCATGGGGCTGCTCAGGAGGGCGTCTTCGGGATGGGCGACGATGGGCGTCAAGGTTCCGTCGTAATCCAAAAAGACGGCCAGTTTTCGGGGTGTGGATCCGGTCAGTTCTTCCACGTGCTGGAGGGCCGAGGGCAGGTTGGCAGTGGTGACGGTGGTGGCGGGGTGGGTGGCGTCGACGGTGACGGCGGCGAGATCGGACACCACGACATGCGCGCCATGTTCCTTGAGGCGTTCCGGTTTCCCGGTGCGATCGACGCCAATCACCAGCCCAAATCCGCCCCGCCGCCCCGCTTCCACCCCTGCCAGGGCGTCCTCGACCACCACGGTGCGGGCGGGGTCGCTTCCGAGCCGCCGGGCTGCCTCGAGGAACACGTCCGGGGCCGGCTTGCCATTCAAGCCGAGTGCGGCAGCCACCTTGCCGTCGACCTGCGCATGAAACAGGTCCCGGGCCTGCACCGCCTCGAGGATTGCCGAGCAGTTCTCGCTTGCGGAGATGATGGCCACCTTGAAGCCGCGGGCGCGCAATGCCCGGATCAGCCGGAGGGTGGAGTCGTAAACCTGGACGCCTGTCCGTTCCAGCTGCTGCTGAAACAGAATGTTCTTGCGGTTGCCAAGGCCGCAGACGGTTTCCGCCTCCGGCGGGTCCTGTCGATGGCCGTAAGGGAGGTCGATGCCGCGCGCCTCCAGGAAGCTCCGGATGCCGTCGTAGCGCGGTTTGCCGTCCACGTAGAGCCGATAGTCGTGGCCGATGTCGAACGGCTCATACGCCGGCAGGTTGCGCCGCAGGCGGTCCTCACGGTAGGCGTCGAACAGTTGTTTCCAGGCGGCCGCGTGGACCGTGGCGGTGCGGGTGACGACGCCGTCGAGGTCAAACACCACCGTGTCGAAATCCTTCCTGGCGAGCGCCAGGGCTGAAGTTGTTGGCTCATTCATCACGATTCTTTGGCCGGAACGGCCAAGCGTTCACGCGGCTCGAACTCCTGGTGGTGGTGGCTATCCTGGCGGTGCTGGCGGCATTGGTGCGGCCTGCGCTCACCGACGCCGCGGCCACGGGGCGCCCGTCGTGCGCGCGCGACGTGAAGGCCGACGCTTCAACGCATTTTGCGGGTGATGCACATGCCCCAACGCGAGGCGTCCACGAACACGGTTTCCAAGTCGGAGTTGGCAACGAGGGCCCGAAAATAACCGTGCATTTGTGCCGCCTGCCCCGAGGAGTCGTGGGCAATGATCAGCCCGCCAATGCGGACCCGCGGCAGCAGCTTCTCCAGGTAGTCGGTGAAGCCTTGCTTTTCGGCGTCGAGCAGCACGAGGTCCACGGAGTCCTCAAGGCGCTGAACGGTTCTGTGGGCGTCGCCCTCGACCAAGGTGACGAGGTCTTCGACGTCCGCCCGTTTGAAGTTGTCTCGCGCCAGGGCGATGCGCTTCGGATCGATCTCGTGGGTGATGAGCTTGCCGCCCGTGGACCGCAGCGCCAGGCAGAACCACATGGCAGAGTAGCCGTTGGCCGTGCCGACCTCGACGATGCGCCTGGCTCCAAGCGACTCCGCAAGCATGCGCAGCATCCGGCCATCCTCGGGCAGAATGTTGCCCATCCCGCGAGCTTGCGTGGCGAACATGTCTTCCATGACGAGGATGATCTTCCGCTCCGCGTCATTCCTCGGCTTGGGGTGGACAGAGAGGAACTTGCGTGAGATTTCCTCGGCGGTTGGGAACCGGGGCGTTGCAGGCTGCGCCGACGCGTGCGTCGGCTGCGTCAGCGCCAGCAACGGCAGGACGACAAGAAGCCGGGCCGCCGGCCAGATCGAGTGCGAGTTTCGCATGCCCTTCTTCCTTAAAGGCTCACGGGGCGCTTGTCAAAACAAGACCAACGAGCCCGCCGGGATGGCAGGGCCGCATCGTTTCTCCAGTTCCGCGAGAAGCCTCTGGCGCGGGGGAAAGCGCGGGGGCAGGTCGACTGCGCCGGCGGCTGAGTGGAGCGGCAAGGCCAGGAGTTCGGCCGCGGATTGGCCTCCGGGGCCTTTGCATGCTCTCAACACGAGGGTGGCGCAGGCGACCTCATGGCGCGCCCCCCGCAGCCACACGCGGAGTCGGTATTGGCCGGGCACCGCGTGGATTCGGGCATCGGGAAAGGCGGCGTGCGCGGCGGCGATCAACTGCGGGAAGAGCTGGTCCGGGGTGATGGCCCACGAGGCGAGGTATTGGGTCTGGGGGCTGAAGTGGAAGAGCCTTCGAGCATGGTGGCGCGCCGTGTGACAGCCGGCGAGGAGAACCGACAGCAAGGCGGCGGCGGCGGTGACGGCGGCGAGCCGTCGAGAAGGCGTGGGGGGGGGCAACCGATGTGCTGGCATGGTCAGGCGGCCTCGGCCGGGGCCTGCTCCTGGAGTGCCTGAGTGTGCGCAGCCCGGTGGCGGCACAGCAGCAACAGCCGGGAAAGCAACAAGACCGCCGCTGCCGTCAGCACCTGGGAGGGGCCCAGGGGCCAATTGAGTTCGAAGCTGACCAGGCAGCCGACCAGGGACGAGACCACGCCGAGCACGGTGGCGAGGATATAGAAGGCTCTCATCCCTTTGGCCCAAGGACGGGCGGCGAAGGGCGGCAGCAACAAATACCCAAACGCAAACATCGGCCCGGTGATCATCACCGTGGTGCTGACGGTCACCCCCAGCAGCACATAGAGAAAGGCGTTCCATGCGGGAAGATTGAAGCGCAGGCTCCACGCCATTTCCGGGTCGAACGACACCAGCAGGAATTCCTTGCGCAAGAGCACCATGAACGCGCCGACCGCGACGGCCACCGCCGCCAGGATGACGAACTGGACCCGGCTCACGGTGATGATGTTCCCCTCCAACATGGTCGCCATGTGCGCTTCGCCGTAGGGATTGAGCACGAGCAGAATGACGACCAGCGCCAAGCCCGTGATGTAGACGGTGGCCCATTGGGCTTCATGGAACAGCGTCCTTCTCTCCGCCCACGCCAGCAGGGTCAGCACCACCAGCACCGTTCCCAACGAGCCAAAAGGCGCCAGCATGACAGCGGTGGTTTCCTCCAGGAAGGGAGATTCGCCGGGCTTCAGGGACCAGTGTTTGGCCCATTGCGCCAGAAGCAATACCAGCGCAATCCCGGCCGACGCCGCCTGGGGAAGCGCAATCCCCAGCAGCATCATCCGGCGTGCCAGCACGATCGTTCCCATGAACGAACACAGAAAACCCGCCGCCACACTGCCCAAGACCGCCCACCGGAACTGCCCCAGAAGGCGGAACACATGAGGAACCGCGCTGTCGCCGGCACCCCTGGCAGAACGCAGTCGCCTGCCTTTGGGGGATGGGACCGTCTCGGGAGCACGGCTGGGAGCGCGCTCGACATCCCGCAGTATCTCGTCAAGCGTCTCCTCCCCCCGCCGGTGGCGGTGCAGGCCGCGTCCGGAACCGGGGGCGGCCGCGCTTTCCACGGCGGAGGCGACGAGGCACAAGCCGGCGACGATGGGCAGGAGGCGGCAGGACACGAGGCGGAGGGGGTTCATGGGGTGACAATCGGCGACGATGGCGGGCGGGGGGGCGTTCAAGCTTTGCCAAAGGCTTTCGAGATGAACTCACTGGTCAGAAACTCCCTGGCGGGTCCCGACAAGACTTGGCGGTTTTGCACCCATGCCACCTGGTCGAAAAGCTGTTCCAGGTGGCCGAAGTGCTGGGTGACCAGCAGCATGGTGATGTGCTGGGTTTCGCGCAGATGTTGAAGCAGCCCGACCACTTCCTGCTGCGACGCCGGATCGATGCCCGTCGTCGGTTCGTCGAAGATGAACACGTTGGGCTCAGCGGCCAGGGCCCGCGCGATCAGCACGCGCTGGCGCTGGCCCCCGGAGCACTCCGAGAAGAGGCGTTCCGCCAGGGGGGTCACGCCGACGCGCGCGAGGGCGTCGGCGATGCGTTGGCGCTGGCCCGGGGCCAGCCACGGGGACCACGGGCGATCCCCGTAGACGCCCATGCGCACCACCTCCTTGACCGTCAGCGGATAAGACGGATCGAGCCGCTCTTTTTGGGGCACATAGCCGATCCGCACGGGCGCGCCGTTCGGGCTGCCCCACGCAATCCTGCCGTGGCGCGGCTTGAGGATGCCCAGCAGGCCGCGCAACAGAGTGGTTTTGCCCGCGCCGTTGGGTCCCAGCAGCCCCAGGCAAACGCCCCGTTCCACCACGAGGTTGACATTGCTCAGCACCGGGCTCGAGCCGTAGCCCAGTTCCAATCCCTCAATCGTGAGAACCGAAGAGTGTGCCTCCCCGTTTGGGGCGGAGGTGAGAGACGCGGCTGCCTGGGAAGTGTCCATGGGCCTTGCGAGTTACTCCGAAGGAGCTGCCTGGGACGCCGCTTCCGCCGAAGGCGCGGCTGGCGGCGGAGGAAACCCATAAACCTCGCGTCCGGCGTCCGCGATGCTTTGAGTGAGCGTCTTGCAGAAGTCGACGTAGGTGCTGCAGCCTGGCAGCGCGTTGACGTGGTGGGGGATTTTGATGACTTTGGCGCCCGTTTCGCGGGCGACATACTGGGGAATCCTGGTGGAATAACACGCCTCAATCGCGAGCAGTTTGGCGCCCCGGCCCTTGATGGTCTCGATGAGTTGCCGGAGGTGGGTGGGGGTGGGCTCGATGCCGGCGCGGACTTCCACATAACCGACCAGGTCCCAGCCCAGGCGGTCTGTGAGGTAACACCACCCGGGGTGATAAAACACCACCTTGAGGCCTTCGGTGCCTTGGCAATAAGCGCGCAGCTCCTGCAAGGTGGCGTAGAGGGTTCGCACATACGCCTCGTAGCGGGGCTTCCACACGGCGGCGTGGTCCGCATACAACGCGGACATCTTCTCATAGATGGCCTTGCACATCAGGATGCCATTGCCGGGTTCGATGTGGATGTGGGATGCGCCCAGGGGATGGAGATCCCCCAGGCTGAGGTCGATCTTGCTGGGAATCTCGCAGGGTTTGATGTATTGGCTGGCATCGATGTAATGGGAGGCGCCGCGCTGGATGGCCTGTTGATTGACGCTCATGAGCGCGCCGGGCAGGAAGGCATGTTCGTATTCCAGGCCGTTGACCACCAGCACGTCGCATCGGGCCAGCGCGACCAGGAACGTGGGTTTCAATGGCACGGCATGATGGTTTTCCGTGCCTGTCATCAGGCTTTCCACCCGCACGTCGTCCCCACAGATGTTCTCGACCATGTCTTTGAGGTCCGGGGTGCTGGTCACCACTTTGATGGGGGCGGCGCCGGCAAGCAAGCCGGACAGGGACAAGGCGGCGGTGGCCGCGCCGATTCTGAATAGGGTGGGCTTTTTCATTGTGTGACGCTTCGACGGGGGGGATCGGGGCGATCGGGCATGGGGACTATTCATAGGTGTGTTCGTGGCTCCCCAGCACGGCGCTCCACTGGATGCTGAACAGCCAATGGTCGCCGTCTCCAGCCGGGAACCCTGTTCTGAGAGCGATCGAATCGAGCCAGTCCTGGATGCCGAAACGATCGATTTGGAAGCGGAACAGGTGGCGTTCGCTCAAGTGGTAGGTCAGCCAGGCGCCGGCATGCCAGGCCCCCGCCGCATCGTCGAATCGAAACGCGGACCACTCGCCCAGAAGGCCCCCCTCGAATTTCCGTCCCCACTGTTGTTTGATGTAGCTGTAGAGGCCCCAGCTGTGCTGGTCCTCGATGCGGTGGAGAAAGCGCTCCTGGTTGGCAAACGCTTCCGTCGTCCATTCGAAACGCTTGTACAATCCGCGGTCCAACGGGAGCCACAGATACGTGATCCCGCCGCTCTCGGTCAGGCGCCGCATATCGCTGGTGGGCGCGTCGATCAGCGCGTTGGCGAAAAGGCGAAGGCTGTGGTCGGGGGACAATTCCAGAAACGTCTTGGTGCCGAGGTGGAACGTGAAATCGCGCAACCCGCGATGGGAGCGCTCCACGCCCGGTCCGCCCACGTATTGTTCCCAGAAACTGCCCGGCGAGCGGTCCGAGAACTCGTTGTAGGCCGACAGTTGCCATTGCCAGTAAAACGGCGTGGGCACCATCCAGCTCAATTCCGCCCCCATGGTGTTGAACTGGGGCTCGGCCGACCACCACGCATGTCCGTCCATGGGTTCCACGCTGCCCAGGAAGTTCTGCATGGTGAGCGGTTGCTCGACAAACGGCAGGTCGTGGGTGTGCGTCTTGTTCAGGCGGCTGACGTTGGCAAAGAACTTCCCGCCCCGAAGCTGCAGGTCGGCGGGCAGCGCGGTCAACGTCAGGGCGCCTTCTTCGACGCTGACGTCGTGGGCGCCTGAGATGAGGCCCGACAACTGGGCAAAGGGATCGATGGAGCCGTAGGCCACCAACTCCAACTCGCGCAAATCAATCCGATCCCGCCGGTCAT
Organism: Verrucomicrobiota bacterium; assembly: GCA_016935555.1. GTDB lineage: Bacteria > Verrucomicrobiota > Verrucomicrobiia > Limisphaerales > JAFGQR01 > JAFGQR01. Next base: position 49,042 of record JAFGQR010000011.1, on the reverse strand, counting down.
ACGCCTCGGCCTCGTCGGAAAAACCGGCCAACACATCGGCCACCACGCCAATCGAGGGATTGCTCAGGGCGCGGAACCACGGGAGTTTGGCGCCCTCATACTGGCCCACGCTTTGGGTGATCTGGTCGGAGGTCTGGGGCTGAGCCGCCTCGGGCGCGATGGATGGCACGGTGGATGGCGCCGGGGCTGCAGGCGCGGGTGGCTTGACGCCCACCTCCTTGAAGATGTCGTCCATCGACAGCTCGCGGCCCGGCGGTTGGGCAGGAGCCGGAGGGGACGCCGGCGGGGGGCCGGTCCGGGACTGCTCCAGTTCGTCGACCCGTTTCTGCAAGGCCTGCAGGCGGAGCATCATCTGCCGGTTCTGTTCCTGGGCCTGCTTCAATTGTTCCTGCAAAGCACTCAGCTCGCGCTGCAAGGGTGTTGTGCCCTGAGACTCTGCGGCTCTCAGCAGAGCCGCGGCCAGCCACAAGACTGGCAACACGCTGAACATCAACCTGTGTTTCATGCCCGACAAAGTTTAACCGTTCACGGCCATCTTCCGCCGCAGCCGGCGTGGCGTTGGAGGACCACCCACCATCCCGGCGACGAATTCCCGGCGATGTATCCGGGGCAGCGAAGGGGAATCGAAGGAACGCCGGTTCAGAGCGGCGGGGCGCGTGACAGCGAAAGGCGGAACAACAGGGGAACGAGGCGCAGTTCCTGGCGCCGGCAGGGGGTGACCTGCTCCACCAAACGGCAGGATTGGACGACTGCCAACACCATGGGCGCTTCGATCAACCCGCTTTGGAACTGCTTGACGGGGCAGTAGTCGTCGGGGTGTCCGGCCTCCGTGCAGATCAAGGCATGCACTTGGGGCGAACAGCTGGCGATGCCCAGTCCCAGAAGCACTCCAAGGGCAACCGTCACTCCGGCAACCCGGGCCGCGGCACGGCCCCGGCGATGGAGCAAAAGCTTCAACACAAGTCCTATTTCGCCATGCCCCTCCGCACCCGTCAAGCAATAAGGCAGCAATAAAGCAGCCGCAGGCGTGCGACACCATTGTGCGGACGGGGACTCGATCCCCCTCACCCGCCCTCTCGGGCACCCTCTCCCCCGTTGCTTTCCAACGGGGGAGAGGGACATCACTTCGCCGCAGTGCGCGTGCGACAAGAACCGCACAGAAACCTTGACTCGATGGGGGCGGCTTTCTATGACTTCACGCCAAGCATCACCCCGCTCCCGGGGGAGTCCGCGCCGGAACGGCTGTGCCACTCTTTTCGATGTCTGCAACCGTGGGGGTCGAACTGCACGGCCCGGGAGCCACCGTCCTGCAAGGGCGGGCCGCCGGGGGTGGATGGAAGCCGAAGTGATCCCGCACTGAACCATGTGGATTGTCCGTCTCGCGTTGCGTCGCCCCTACACCTTCGTGGTGGCGGCGTTGCTTCTGCTGCTGCTGACGCCCTGGGTGCTGCTGCGGACGCCGACGGACATTTTTCCCTCGATCAACATCCCGGTTGTGAGCGTGGTGTGGCTCTACAAGGGCCTGAGCGCGCAGGAGGTGGAGCAGCGGCTGATTTACAACCACGAACGGATGATCAGCACGACCGTCAACGACATCGAGCATATCGAGTCGACCGCGTACCACGGCGCCGGCGTGATCAAAGTCTATCTCCAGCCCGGGACCTCGGTGGCCCAGGGAGTGGCGCAAATCACCGCAAGCGGCCAGGCCATTCTTCGCCTGCTTCCGCCCGGGGCCACCCCGCCCATCGTCATCCAATACAACGCGTCCTCCGTCCCCATCCTTCAATACAGCCTCGCCAGCCGCAAGCTGTCCGAACAGGAACTGCAGGACACCGCCCATAACCAGGTGCGCGTGGGTCTTTCGACGGTGCGCGGCGCGTCGGTGCCGCTGCCGGCGGGCGGGAGGCAGCGGTTGGTGGCGGTGGATCTGGATCTGGCGGCCCTGCAGGCGAAGAACCTGGTGCCGCAGGACGTGGTGAACGCGTTCACGGCGCAGAACTTCGTGTTGCCCAGCGGCACGGCCAAGATTGGCCAGACGGAATACAACGTGTCGCTGGACAGCAGCCCGGTACTGCTGGCAGCGCTGAACGACCTGCCCATCAAAACGGTCCAAGGCGCGGTCATCCGAATCCGGGACGTGGCCCATGTGCACGACGGTTACGAGCCGCAGCAGAACATGGTGCGGCTGGATGGCACGCCCGGCGTGCTGTTGACGATTCTGCGCAGCGGGTCGGCCTCGACGCTGCGCGTGGTGACTGCGGTGAAGCAGGCCATGAAAGGCATCGCGGCGGGTCTGCCGCCCGAACTGGACATCAAGGAGTTTGCGGACCAATCGCTGTTCGTCCGGGCGGCGGTGGACGGCGTGGTGAAGGAAGGCGTGATTGCGGCCTCGCTGACGGCCTTGATGATCCTGCTGTTCCTCGGGACGTGGCGGGGCACGTTTGTCATCGCCATGTCCATCCCCCTCTCCGTGCTGGCCTCCATGGCCGCGCTGAGCGCGCTGGGAGAGACGATCAACCTGATGACCTTGGGCGGGCTGGCGCTGTCCGTGGGCATCCTCGTGGATGACGCCACCGTCGAAATCGAAAACGTCCATCGGCACATGGCGATGGGCAAGCCCACCGTGCAGGCGATCTTGGACGGCGCGCAGGAAATCGCCCTGCCGGCGTTTGTTTCGACCCTGTGCATCTGCATTGTGTTCGTGCCCATGTTCTTTCTCACCGGCGTGGCGCGCTATTTGTTTCTGCCGCTGGCCGAGGCGGTCGTGTTCGCGATCCTGGCCAGCTACGCCCTGTCGCGCACCCTGGTGCCTACGCTGGTCATGTGGTTTTACCGGCACGTCGAGTACCGCGGGCACCTGGCCGGGGCCGGCCCGGCCCCGGCCTGGCTGCGCCCCTTCGTGGCGCTTCAGGACGCGTTCGAGCGCGGCTTCGCCCGTGCTCGCGACGGCTACCGCCGCTGGCTCGGGGCGGTCTTGCATCGTCCCAGGGCCTTTGCCGCCGTGGTCGTGCTGTTCTGCGCGGGCACGGTCTTGCTCGTCCCCCAACTGGGCCGGGATTTCTTTCCCGCCGTCGATGCCGGCCAGTTCCGGCTGCACCTGCGCGCCCCCGGAGGCCTGCGCATCGAGGAAACCGTGCGGCTGGTGGACCGGGTGGAAGCCGCGATTTGCGAGGAAATCCCCGCCGCGGAACTCGCAGGCATCCTCGATAACATCGGCATCCCCAGTGGCGGCATCCCCCTCACCTACCTGGACAACGGCACGACCGGCACGGGCGACGCGGACATCCTGGTGGCGCTGCAACACGGCCACCGGCCGACCGCCGCTTATGTGCGCCGCCTGCGCCTCCGCCTCAACCGCGAGTTCCCCGGGACGGCGTTCTATTTCCTGCCCGCCGACATCGTCAACCAAACAATCAACTTTGGCGTGCCCTCCCCCTTTGACATCCAGATCGTCGGCCGCGACCGCCCGCGCAACCGCGCCGTGGCCGTGAGCCTCGCCGAGAAAATCCGCCGCATCCCGGGCGCGGTCGATGTGCGCATCCAGCAGCCCGCCGACCAGCCCGAATTGCACTACACCGTCGACCGCACCAAGGCCTCCCAGGTGGGGCTCTCGGAACGCGACGTGGCCACCGCGGTCATGGTCAGCCTCAGCGGCAGCGCCCAGGTGCAGCCGAACTTCTGGATCAACCCGCGCGCGGGCGTGCAGTATCGCGTCAACGTGCGGGTGCCGGAGCACGCGATGGCGTCGTTGGGGGCGCTGAACTCGATCCCCGTGAGCGCCAGCCGGCCGGGCGAGCACGACAGCCAGGTGCTCGCCAATGTGGCCTCCCTGCAGCGCACCAACAGCGCGCCCATCTGCTCGCATTACAACGTGCAGCCCGTCATTGACGTCTACGGAAGCGTCAGCGGACGCGACCTCGGCGCCGTGCTGCGCGCCATCCGGCCGCTGGTCGCGGAGGCGGAAAAGGCGCTGCCGCGCGGCAGTTTCATCATGTTGCGCGGCCAGGCGCAGACGATGGACTCGAGCTTTCTGGGCCTGGGCATCGGCCTGGTGATGGCGATGGCCCTGGTTTATCTGCTGCTGGTCGTCAACTACCAGAGCTGGCTCGATCCCTTCATCATCATCATGGCCCTGCCCGGCGCGCTGGCGGGCGTGGTGTGGGGGCTTTATATGACGTTCACCACCTTGAGCGTGCCCGCCTTGATGGGCGCCATCATGAGCCTGGGCGTCGCCACCGCCAATTCCGTGCTCGTCGTCACCTTCGCCCGCAACCACCTGCGCCAGGGCGCCGACCCCCTGAAGGCCGCCTGGGACGCCGGCACGGGCCGGCTCCGGCCCGTCCTGATGACGGCGCTGGCGATGATCATCGGCATGTTGCCCCTGGCCCTGGGCCTGGGCGAGGGCGGAGAGCAAAACGCCCCGCTGGGCCGGGCCGTCATCGGCGGTCTGACGCTCGCCACGTTCGCAACCCTGTTCTTCGTGCCGGTCGTGTTCCGGCTGATGCACGCGCGCGCAGGCCTCAAAGGTGTGACGGACGACGACGCGGTCGTTCCCCCCCGGACGACGCCCTGACGATTTGTGGTTATGAACACCCCGAAACCCACCCCGAAAAATGCGGCTGCCCACACCGGCCCGCCCCCCGCCAGGCTCCTGCGCGCGGGCATCGTCGCCCTGCTTGTCATCCTCCTCGGAATCCTGGCCGGCCTCCTGCCCCGTTGGCGACAGCGCGCGGCGCTTGCCGCCGAGCACAGCGAGCTGACCGTGACGAGCGTGGCGGTCGTGTCGCCCGCTCCGCACCGCAGCGGAGAAGGATTGCTGCTGCCGGCGGAAATCAAACCCTGGACCGAAGCCCCCATTTATGCCCGCGCCAGCGGCTACCTCAAACGCTGGCTGGCGGACCTCGGAACCCATGTCCAAGCCGGACAATTGCTGGCGGAAATCGAAACTCCCGAACTCGACCAGGAACTGCAACGCGCGCGGCACGAACTGGCGCAGGCGGAAGCCGCCCTGGCACTCTCGAGAATCACCGCGGACCGCTACGCGCAGCTGGTGGCCACCGCCAGCGTCAGCGAACAGGAGAACGCCGAAAAGCAGGCGGACGTGAAAGTCAAGACGGCCAGTGTGGCGGCGGGACGGGCCAACGTGGCCCGCCTGGAGCAGTTGCAGTCGTTCGGGCGCGTCGCGGCGCCTTTCGCCGGCACGATCACTGCCCGCGAGGCGGACGTGGGCATGTTGGTGTCCGCGAGCGGCGGGCGCGAACTGTTCCGCCTGGCGCAGACCGACAAGCTCCGGGTGCAGGTGCGCGTGCCCCAGACGGAAGCGGCGCGGATCGCGCCGGGGCTCGCCGTGGAGCTGACGATTCCCGAGCAACCGAACCGCGTCTACACGGGCCGCGTGGCGCGAACCTCCGGCGAGATTTCCCCGGATTCACGCACTCTGTTGACCGAGGTGGAGGTGCCCAACGCGGACGGCCGAATCCTGGTGGGCAGTTTTGCCCAGGCGCGATTCGTCGGCGGCAGGCAGGAGGAGCGCCTGGCGGTCCCGGCCAATGCGCTGGTGTTCGGCGCCGCGGGCCCGCAAGTGGCCCTGGTGCAGCCCGGCGGCAAGGTCGAATTGCGGACCGTCAAGTTGGGCCGGGACTTTGGGCAGGCTGTGGAAATCCTCGGCGGCGTCAACCCGACCCACCAGATCATCCTCAACCCGCCAAACTTTCTGGAAAGCGGGATGACCGTGCGCGTGGCCGAAGTGGTCACGATGCCCCCCCCCATGCCGGGTCAAGGCGCGCCGGCGAAGGACACGCCGGGCCAAGGCAAGTTGGGCGGGGCCAAAGCGCAACCCGGCAAGTCCAAGGGCACACCATGAGCGCCGTGGGGCATCACACCCGATGGACCGCCTTCCGGGAGTGGCTCGTCCCGCCCGCGCTGGCGTTGCTGACGGGATGCGCCGTGGGGCCGGACTACACAAGGCCCGTGGCCGTCACCGCCATGCCCGACACGTTCAGGGGCGCCACCCAAGACTGGAAAATCGCCACGCCCCAGGCGCACCTTCCAAAGGGCGCATGGTGGGAAGTCTTCGAGGACCCCGCATTGAACCGGCTGGAATCCCAGGCCGCCGAGGCCAACCAGGAACTCAAGGCCGCGGCGGCCCGTTTCGCACAGGCGCGGGCGGCGGTGGATGTCGCCCGCTCCGGGTTGTTCCCCCACATGGGCGTGGGATTCACCGCAACCCGCCAGCGCGCCTCGGCCAACCGCCCCAACAACCAAACCGGAGAGGCAGTCGGCATCGGACCGACCTACAATACGTTCGTCTTGCCGTTCGATCTGAGCTACGAAGCGGACCTCTGGGGACGCGTGCGCCGCGAGGTCGAATCCACGCGGGCCAAAGCCCAGGCGAACGCCGCCGACCTCGAAGGCGTGCGGCTCGCCATCGCCGCCGAAGTCGCCGCCGATTACTTCGCCCTGCGCGCCCTCGACGCGGAAATCGCCGCCCTGGGTTCGACCATCGAAGCCAACCGCAGATCGCTGGAGTTGACGCGCAACCGCCGGGCCGGAGGCCTGGTTTCCGACCTGGACGTCGCCCAAGCCCAGACCGTGCTCAAGACCTCCCAAGCCCAATCCGCCACCCTCGTCCTGGCCCGGACTAAATTCGAGCACGCCCTCGCTGCGTTGACCGGCCAACCCGCCTCGGGCTTCCGCCTGCCCGAGCAGCCGCTCCAGCGCGACCCGGTGATCATCCCCCCCGAACTGCCCTCCGAACTGCTGGAGCGCCGCCCGGACATCGCCGCCGCCGAACGCCGCATGGCGGCGGCCAACGCAAGCCTTGGCGTGGCCCGGGCCGCGTATTACCCGGTGATTCGGATCAACGGCCTGGCCGGCTTTCAGAGTCTGGACACCGGCACGTTGTTCGATTGGCCGAGCCGCCTGTGGGCGGTCGGACCGTCCCTTTCCTTGCCGGTGTTCGAAGGCGGCAAGCGCCGCGCCGCGGTCCGCCAGGCGCAGGCAAGCTACGAGGAAACAGTCGCCCGTTACCGCGATCTCGTGCTGACCGCGTTCACTGAGGTCGAGAATCAACTCGCGGCCCAGCGCCTGCTGGCGGAGGGATACGCGCAAGAGACCTCCGCCCTGCAAGCGGCGCGCCGCCAACTGGACATCGCCACCCACCGCTATCGTTCCGGCCTGGTGACCTACCTGCAGGTGGCGGCGGCTCAAACGGCGGTGATGGACCGCGAGCGGGCCGCGGCGCGATTGCGCGGCCAGCAATACGCGGCCGCCGTCGCGCTCATCAAGGCGCTGGGCGGAGGCTGGCAGGGATCAGACCACAACTAGAATCCTCAGCCATTGAACCCTCGAGTTTCTGGAGAGCCTCTGAAAAGTCGAGGGTTCCAGATTTTTTCGCGACGCAGGAGCGAAAAAAATGCGCCGATTGAATGTTCGCCCGCCATCCGCCATGCTGGCTTCATGACAATGCTTACTCGCCGCACCTTCTTGAGCACCTCGGCCGCCGCGGCGGCCGGCGCCTGGACACTCATGGGCTCGCGCCATGCGCCGGCAGCTCAGGCTGCCGCAGATGAGGAAGTGCTGGAGCGCATCCGCGCTCAGCAGCCCAGCCGCTTGGCCACACTGCCGGCGGACTTCAACGCACGCGTCGGCGCAACCCACGTCGCCGGCAAGTATCATCTCACCCAAAAACCCTTCCTGCTGGAGGGCGCAGAACGGCTGCTGGCGATGGGCACGCGGCTCGGCAAGTTCTGGTTCATGCCCCGCCATCCGGGCAACGATTATCCTTTCAACAGCCGCTGGGGCCATTACTCGAACCTGGCGGACCTGGCCCGAGCCGAGTATTTCCAGGCCGTCTTCGCGATGCCGTTCCGCACCATCCTCCTGGAGGCGCACACGCCGACGGAAGACGGCTGGCGTGACGGCATCCGGTCGGCCGCATTCTACGACCGGATCACCGTGGAGTTCGAGCAGCTCACGGCGCATCTCTATCAAACCTACCGCCACCGCGACGTGACGTTTGTCCTCCAGCATTGGGAAGGCGACTGGCTCCTGCGCGGACGGGGCGGGGCGCTGTGGAATCCGCCACCGGACGACTGGAAGAAGCGTTGTGACGCGATGATCCGCTGGCTCGAGGCGCGGCAGAAAGGGGTGAGCCGGGCGCGCGCGGCTCACGCCGCCGGCGCCCGGTGCGTGGTGGCCCACGCCGCCGAAGTCAACCGCGTGGCGGATCTGTGGAGCAGGATCCCCACGATGACCGAGCATGTCCTGCCGCACGTGGAACTGGACCTCGTGTCGTACAGCTCCTACGACGGCATGAAAAACCCGCTCACCTTGTGGCGCTGCCTCCAGGAAATCCGCAGCCGTGCCCGCACCGGGCCGCTCTTCGGCAACCAGGCGCTGTGCGTGGGGGAAATGGGCATCCCGGAGAACGACGCGCCGCGCCGGATCACGGAGCGTTGGGATGAGTTCATGGGCGTGATGCTGGCTGCCGGCGTCAAGTACATCGTGCATTGGGAACTCTATTGCAACGAGTTGAACCCCAAAATCCAGCCGCCCCCCAAACCCCCCGTCAAGGATCCGAGCCACCTGCGCGGGTTTTGGCTGGTCAAACCCGATGGCACCCTGAGCGAAAGCGGCAAATACTTCGCCGGCTTGTGGCGGCGAGGAGCGTAGTCTTTACCTGCAAGGAATCACCGCCGCCCGGCCTTGCGTTTGACCGCAGGCGCCGCATTCATGCCCTTGCGCCATGCCTGCATGCGCCCCCACACGGCGTCGTCGGCGCGCAGCGGATCAAACCGGCCCGCGTCGATGTCCACGTACAACTGCCTGTAAAGCGCCAAGTCCACCGCCGGATTCGGCGCGTTGGTCTGGGCGGCGACGGCGGTCCGCCACGCGGCGAGGGCGGCGCGCAGCGTCGCGACACGATCCGGATGGGCTGCCGCCAAGTTGCGCGCCTCCCCGACGTCCGAGGCCAGATCGTAAAGCTCGCACGCGTCCGCGTCGTAATACTCGACCAGCGCCCAATCGCCGTCCCGCACCGCTCCGTGGGGGCGGCTGCCTTGATTCGTGTAGTGCGGGAAGTGCCAGAGCAATCGGCGCTGCGGCGCCGGGCCGCGGCCCGTCAGCACGGCCGCGAAGCTGACCCCGTCGAGACCGGCGGGGGCAGGCAGCCCGGCCAGTTCAAGCAGCGTCGGGATCCAGTCCGTGTTGACGACCGGCGCCCCGAGGGTCGTGCCCGCCGGCACGTGGCCCGGCCATCGCACGATCAGGGGAATGCGCAGGCCGCCCTCGTAGCCGAACCCCTTGCCGGCGCGGAACGGCGTGTTGTGCGTGACCCGCGGATGCGGTCCTTCGGGCACGTGCAGCCCGCCGTTGTCCGAGGTGAAGACGACGATCGTGTGGTCGGCAAGCTTCAGCGCGTCGAGCCGGGCCAGCAGCCGGCCGACCGTGTCGTCAAGCGTCTCGATCACCGACGCGTAGACCGGCTCGAACGCCCCGGCGTTCTTCGCGACCTGCTCCGGCAGGGCTGCGTAGGGAATGTGCGGCGTGTTGTGGGCAAGGTAAACGAGGAACGGACGGTCTTTGTTGGCCTCCATGAACCGGATCGCCGCCGCCGTCAGGTCATATTCTCCCTTGCTGCCCTCCTCGGCCGAAGGCGTCGTCCTCGCACGGCCGGCGTGGACGACGTCGAACCCGTGCTCCCTCGGCCCGAACCCGGCCCCGCCCACGTGCCACTTGCCGATGGCGGCAGTCACGTAGCCCGCCGGCTTGAAGTAGCGCGGCAACATCTTTTCCTCAAGCCCGACCTGCATCCGGATCTCCGGATGGAGCACCTTCTGGGAAAGGCGGTCCGGCCGCCCCGGCAGGTAAGTTGTCAGATGCAGGCGCGCGGGCGTCTTGCCGGTGAGAATGGCGGCGCGCGAGGGTGAGCAAATCGGCTGGGCGCAGTACGCCGACGTGAAGCGCGCGCCCTGCGCCGCGAGCCGGTCCAGATGCGGTGTGCGGTGGTCGCGCCGGCCGTAGCAGGCGAGATCGTTGATGCCCAGATCATCGCACAAGATGAAGACGATGTTCGGCGGCCGGCCCTCCGCCGCGCGGACACCGGGGAATGCGCTGCACAAGAGAGCCGTCGCGGCCGCGAACGCGGGCCAGTGTCGGAAGCCAGAACGGAGCCAAGCGAGGCGGCGGGGTGCGGATTGGTTGCCGGACTGAATTGCCATGGCCGGACTCTTGCACGCTTCCGGCAATGCCGCAAGCACCGCGCTGCGCAAAGTGCTTGGGGCGGGGGAAGAATTGCGTTTGCACGGAAGGGCATTGCCTGCTACATGTCAGGCAGAAATCCTGATCGACGCGAAGAGTGAATCCCTCATGAAGCAGACCATGATTGCCGGGACGGCCACGGGCGGGCCGACGAGAGCCTGTCCTTTGCGAAGGGCCGGCACCGGACCGTTTGGGATGGGTGTGGCGCTGCTGGTGATGCTGGCAGGCATGGGGCACGCCCAGTTCAATTGCACCACCAATAACGGCACCCTCACCATCACCGGATACACCGGAGCCGGCGGCGTGGTGGAGATTCCCGGGACGATCGACGGCCTGCCGGTCACCGGGATCGGAAGCTCGGCGTTTGCCGACAACACCAACCTGACTGACGTCACGATCGCCGACGGCATCGCCAGCATCGGGTGGCAGGCATTCGCCCACAGCACCCGCCTGACCCGCGTCACCCTCCCCGCCAGCGTGACCAATATCTCGGGTTGGGCGTTCGCCTACTGCACGCAGCTGGCGGGGATTGAGGTGGATGCTCTGAATCCGTTTTACCGCAGCGTGGACGGCGTCCTTTTCAACCATGGCCAAACCACCCTCATCCAATTCCCGGGAGGCAGATCCGGTGGTTACGCGATCCCCGGCGCCGTCACCACCATCGACAATTCCGCGTTCGCGTCCTGTGCCGGGCTGACTTGGGTCACCATCCCCGACAGTGTTCGTAGCATTGGGTGGCAGGGGTTCGCTTATTGCTCCGGCCTGACCAATGTGACCCTGGGCAACAGCGTCACCAACATCGACAGCTACGCGTTTGTCTATTGCTCCGGCCTGACCCGCGTCACCCTGCCCGCCACCCTCCTGAACATCGGGCAGGAGGGGTTCCGGAGCTGCACCGGGCTGACGGGGGTGTATTTCATGGGCAACGCCTGCAGTGTCGGGTGGGGTGCGTTTGCGGGCGATGAACACGCCACCGTTTATTACCTGCCGGAAACGACGGGCTGGGGGACGACGTTTGGGGATCGTCCGACTGCGCCATGGATGCCGGAGGTGCTGGTGCGCGATGCGCGTTTCGGGGTGCGCGCGAACCAATTCGGTTTTGCGATCACGTGGGCCAGCGGCAGGATCGTCGTGGTGGAAGCCTGCACCAATCTGACCCATCCCGCGTGGTCGCCCCTCCAAACAAACATCCTCGGCGCCGACCCGCTTTACTTCGGCGATCCCGAGTGGACCAACTGCGCCGCGCGGTATTACCGCCTCCGCGCGCCGTGAGGCGCGTCGCGAATCCCGCCCCCCGTCTCCAAGCGCCGCCGCCTCGAGGCGTCGCAGCCTGACCGGCGGCCTGAGGCCGCGGCCCGTTCAGGATTTTTTCCTGATGAGGCGGTAGGCGATGAGCAGCAGCACCGCGCCCCCAACGGCCAGCAACATGCTCGCCAGATTGAATCCGGTGATCGTGCCCAGTCCGGCCCAGGATCCGAGGAATCCTCCGACGAAGGCGCCGGCGATGCCGATCAGCGTGGTGACGATGAGGCCGCCGGGGTCTTTGCCGGGCATGATGAGTTTGGCAAGGGCGCCCACGATCAGGCCCATGACGATCCATGATAGAATTCCCATAGTGCACCTTTCATAACACCGCGAGAACGAGTCTGAGTTGCGACGACGGGTTGGGCATCATGGCCCCTCGGCGTACATGCCCACCCGGCCTCCGACACCATGGCGTCCTTTGACCAGCGCTTGTCGGCCCCCCCCGCAGCCGAGGTCGTGTGCCATTCCTCGCCATGTGTTGTCTTGCGTCACGCCGCCACCCTACTGCCGTCCGGCGCGGGATCTCAACCCCAAACCGAGCGGCTTTGGGCATCACGGCACATGGAAGCGCAAGCGTATCGGGAGACGAAACCCCTCGCGTTGTCCGGCGTGTCACAGCGCGTAGCCGGGCCGATACGGCTCCTTCACCCATCGGTCGGCTTCGGGACAGTTCGGGAACTTCATGTTGACCGGATCCCATTCCAGCTTCTGGTTCATGCGGATGGCGATGTTGCCCAGCAGGACGACTTCGGTCAGGTGGGCGGCGTGGTCGGCGAAGTTGGACCCTGCGGGTTTGCCGCCCCGGCAGGCGTCGAAGAACTCCTTCCAATGCCCGGGAGACCGCGCCAGCTTTTCGGGCGGGCGGCCGAATTCTCTTCGTTTGCTCTCCGGGATCAGGCGGGAGCGCAGCATGATTCCCTTGTCGCCGACGTACATGGTGCCGTCATTGACCGCAAAGTCGGCATCGGGATCGAGCGCTTCGGGCCGGGGCGGGCGCATGCCGCCGTCGTACCAGAAGATGCTCAGGGGCCCGTGGGTGTCGCTGGCGGCGAACTTGTAATGGGTGATCGAGGCCAGGGGGGCGGTTTCGGTGCTGATTTCCCTGGGCCGTTGCCAGTTGGTGGAGCAGGCCTCGACGCTGACAGGGTGGCCGATCTTCATGGTCTTGAAAACGGCCGAGAACTCATGGCAGCCGATGTCGCCGAGCACCCCGGTGCCGAAATCCCACCAGCCCCGCCAGGCAAACGGGTGATAGCAGGGATGATACGGTCGCATGGGCGCGGGGCCGACCCAGAGATCCCAATCGAGGTGCGCCGGGCAGGGCGGCGTGTCCTTGGGACGCGCGATGCCGCGCGGGGAGATATCCGGATTGCGATTGGACCACGCATGCACCTCCTTGAGGGTGCCGATCGCGCCTGCCCAGATCATTTCGGCGACCCGCCGGGGTTCTTCGCCGGCCTGGCCGAAATTGCCCATCTGGGTGGCCACCTTGGTCTCGCGGGCGAGCTGGCCGATCATGCGGGCCTCGTGGACGCTGTGGGTGAGCGGCTTCTGACAGTGGACATGCTTGCCCAGGCTCATGGCCATGGCCGTGGCCACCGCATGGGCGTGGTCCGGAGTGGCGATGACCACCGCGTCGATGTCCTTCTGCGTCTCCAGCATTTTCCGGAAGTCGGCGTAGAGCCTGGCGCCGGGGTATTTCTTGGCGAGGGCGTCGAGATGGCTGCGGTCGGGATCGCAAAGGGCGACGATGTTTTCGCCCGCCTGGGCGCAGGAGGCCACGTCGCCCCGGCCCATGCCGCCAACCCCGATCGCGGCGACATGGAGCTTTTGCGAGGGCGGGGTTTGACCCTGCCCCAGCACGTGACGCGGGACAATGGTGAACGCCGTGGCGGCGGCGGAAGCGGCTTTCAGGAAACTCCGGCGAGAGGACAAGTTCTTGTTCATGGCATGATCGTTTTGTTTCACGTGAGGCTCAACGGCGGCATGCTTATGCCGGCAGGCCCGCAGGTCAAACTTGGAATGCAGCCCCCCCACGCGGCGAGTGCAAAGTGCGCAGCTTTGCCGATGACCAAGCCGCACGGAAGGAAGCGAGCCGGATTGCTCAGTTGCTGGCCAGGGGCGATGCGGTGGCGGAGGTTGGGTTGCAAGTCCGAAATGGCTTTCCCGATTCTGAATGGCATGAAACATTTGGAGTCGGCCGGCGTCGAAACGTGTGGTTTTTGATGTGTTTATGAAGATGTGGATTCGCTTTTGTCCGGGACTGGTATTGGGGCTGGGGCTGGGGCTGGCGCCGACGGGCTCCGGGTCCGGGCTGGCGACGGCGGCCGCGGCACCGGAGCCGGACCGCCTGCTGCAGCAGGAACTCAAGCAGGAGCAGATCCGCCACACGACGCGCCGCGTGGGCGAGCATCTGGACGCGATCGTTCAGGAGCTGGAGATCAACGATATCGGCGGCGAATCGGCGCGGATGCTCGAGGCGATTCGGAGCGTGCTAGCGCGTCTGACGGACAAGGACATGGGGCGGGTCATCGAACTGTTGGAGATGGCGCGACAGTCCGAAGACATGCAGACCTCCACCCGGAGCGCCTCGGACGCCTATTCCAGCCAGAAGATCATCGTCACCCAGCTCAAACAACTCGTGCTCGAATACCGGCGCCAGCAGGCCATCTACGAAATCTCCCTGCGCCTCAAGGAACTGGCCCGCAAGCAGACCGACAACATGTGGCTCGGCGTGTGGCTCGCCAGAAAAACCAAGAACCGCACGCCGAACGCCTATGACGACGGCCAGAAAATCAACTGGAAATTCCAGCAGACCGAGCAGGAAACCATCCGGGACGAATCCCGGTTCATCCTCTCGCGGCTCGAGAAGCTCGTGGCGGAGATGGGAGACGCCCCCACAGCCGAACGGCCCAAGGCGGCGCTGGACCAGGCCGAGCACGGCGGCCTTCGACCCGCTCTCGCCGCCGCCGTCGAGGAACTGGCGGCGGGCAAACTCCTGAGCGCCACCGGCAGCGAAAAGAAGATCCGCGACCAGCTGCGCGACCTTGCGCGCACGCTTCTCATGACGCCCGACGCCATGGACGTGCTGAAGCAAGCCATCCTGGAACTGGAACGTGCCATGGACGACCAGCGCAACGTCATCGCCGCCACCGCCCAAGTCGACAAAGACACCGCCGAAGAGACCGAAACCCAGCAGGCCGCCGTTGTCGACGCCACCGACCTGATCCGGCGCGACGTTGACAGCATCGCGCCGGTTGCCGCCGAGTCCTTGAAAACCGCCACGGACAAGTTGCAGGAAGCCCGCAGCGTGCTCAACAGCCACGAGGATCCCCGCCAGAAACGGGACAAGGCGCCGCCGCTTCAAAGCGCTGCCCTCACGCACATGCAGCAGGCCCGACAGGCCCTCCAGGAGCAGCTGGCCAAGGCCGAACAGCTTGCCCTCCAGCCCGAAAACCGCCTCCAGACCCTGAAGGATCTGCAGGAGCAGGTCCGCAACCTGGCCGCCCAGGAGGAGAAACTCCAAAACCACACGCGCGAACTCGCCCTCAAAAACCGCAAGGACCTGCCCACCCGGGCCGCCGCCCAGGGCGAACTCAAAGACCGCGCCCAGGCCATTCAGGCCCGGGCCGCCTCCCCCTCCCCCGCCGCCGCCGAATCGCTCGGCGAAGCCGCCACCCAAATGCAGAATTCCCAAACCTCACTCGCCGAGGGCAAGAACAACGAAACCGCTCAACAGGCCGCGGTCGACGCGTTGCGGCGCGCCGACGTGCAACTGGCGCAGGACATCGCCCGCCTCGAGCAGGCTGAGCGGGATTTGGCAAGCCTGGAGAAGATGCGCGAGCGCCTGGTCGGCATCATTGAGGAGGAGCACCACGTTCAAATGGACACCGCCAAGGCGGCCGTGCAACCCCGGCCCAACGACCCCAACGACCATGCCCTGGCCGCTCGCCAGAACGAGATTGCGGGGGAAACGCGCGCGTTGCAACAGGACGCCTCCGCCCCGGTCCCCCAAGCCGCCGGCCATCTCGGCAAGGCAACCTCCGGCATGGACGCCGCGAAGTCCCAGCTCACCCGCCACGCCCCCGAGGCCGCCAAGCCCAGCCAAACCCAGGCCCTCTCCGAACTCTACCAGGCCAAACACGCGATGGACGCGAAGATGGACGAACTGCGCGCGCTTTTGGGACTGCCGCCAGCCGGCGACCTCCAATCCCTCGCCGAAGCGTCGGCTCTCATCGACCATGCCTTGCAGAATGTCCACCAGGCCGAAGCCGAATTGCTCCAAGCCGATCCCGGCCTGCTCGAGTCGCTCGCCCAACAACAACAGGAAATTGCCGATGTCCTCGCGCCGCACAGTCGCAACGCGCCGGCCGCAGCGCCGGTGCAGCGCGCCCACGAGGCGGCCGGTCAGGCCGCGCGGCAGTTGGATCAAGCCAACCTGACTGCCGCGATCGGCTCCATGAAGAACACCGAAAACGCCCTGCAGCAGGCCATGACATCCGAACCCCCGCCCGCTCAACAGGGCTCCCCCCATCCGCCCCGTCCCCCCACCCCCGCCGGCCGTCCCGGGGCTCCCGCCATGTCCGACCTCGCGCAGCGACAACATGAGGTGCGGTCGATGGCCGAGGCGCTGCTTGCGTCACAACGCGCCGCGCCCGCCCAATCCATGCAGGCCGCCTCCGAATTGCTGGAGAACGCCGCAGGCAACATCAGCCCGCTGACCGCCGGCGCCATGGGTGCCATGCCGGCAGCCGCTCAAGGGGCGCTGCAATCGGCCGAAGGCTCCCTGATTGACGGGGCAGCCCAATCGTCGGCACGCCAGAAAGAACCGGCCCAAACCAGCGCCGCGGCGGCGGCGCAGGCGCTTTCCCAGGCGCAAGCGGCGCTGGCGCTGGCGCAGGCGGGACTCGGGGCGGATATGGCCCTGCGAGGCGAAGGCCAGGGCCAGGGTCAGGGAGAAGGCCAAGGGCAAGGGCAAGGGCAAGGCCAGGGGAAAGGTCAAGGCCAAGGTCAAGGCCAAGGTCAAGGCCAAGGTCAAGGCCAGGGCCAGGGCCAGGGACAACCCTCTCCCCAAGGCACAGGCCGCCAAGGCAACTGGGCGGGGTCAGGCGGCGCCAACGGTCCCCACCAGGCCGGCACGGGTCTCGGCGCATACACGGGCCTGCCAGCGCGCGACCGGGCGGCCATCCGGCAATCCCAGGGCGAGAAATACCCCCGCGAATACGGGCCGATGGTCGAACAGTATCTCAAGAACCTGTCCGACCAAGCGACGCAGCAACGATAGGATCCGACTGCCGCCCCGGGCCTCCGCAGATTCATGAACCGCAAGAACCTTCCAGCCCGCGCGCTTCGACGAGACGCGGAGCGGGCCCAATGCCGCACCCCGCTCCCGGGGCGCGGGCTTCAGCGCGCTTCAGCCCGCGATCGTTCACGGGCCCGATCCATGCGCCAATGCGAACGGGGCCAATCCAGAAACCGGGACACCGCCGCCACCGAGCGTTCAACGTCCGCCATCCAACCCCGAACGACGCGTGCGCGGGTTCTTCGGCAGTCGGCGCTTGGCGTTCGAGGTTGGGGGTTCCCGGCCGGTTGCTGGTTCGGCTGGGCGCTGCTGGTCCTGCTGCTGGGGTCGCCCGTGCCCGCGGCGCAGCCGGCGCCGCCTTCGGGCGATCCGGTGGTGGTCGACGAGAAGACCGAGGGGGTGATCAAGGGGGCGTTGAAGTGGCTGGCGGCGGAGCAGCAACCCAACGGGGCGTGGGGCAGCTCGGGCGAGGAGAAACGGCATCCGATTGCCATGACGGGTTACACGCTGATGGCCTTCCAGGCGGCGGGCCAGTTGCCCGGCGAAGGCGAGTACGGCAAGCATGTCAGCGCCGGCGTGAAGTTCCTCCTGGACTCGACGGGTCCGGACGGGCTGTTCAGCGATCGCAACAGCGGCCAGTACATGTATGGGCACGGCGTGGCGGCGATCGCCCTGGCCGAGCTGTATGGGCAAATGCGGTTGCCAACCATGCGCTCCAAGCTGGAAAAAATCATCCGCGTGATCCTCACGTCGCAAAACCGCGAAGGCGGCTGGCGCTACCGGCCCGTGGCGAGCGACGCCGACATTTCGGTGACGGTGCTGCAGGTGGTGGCGTTGCGTGCGGCCAAGAACGCGGGGCTCAACGTGCCCCAAAAAACCATCGATAACGCCGTCAAATACGTCAAGGCCTGCCACCACGCCTCCAGCGGCGGCTTCGCCTACCAGCCCGGACGCGAACCCGGCTTTGCCCGGACCGCGGCGGCGATTTATTCGCTGCAGGTGTGCGGCCTGTATGAAGATCGCATGGTGAAAGCCGGCTCCGAGTATTTGCTCAAAAACCAAAAGGCGCGCCAGGAATGGTTCACGTATGGCAATTTCTACGCCGCTCCCGCCCAATACATGATCGGCGGCGAGACGTGGAGCCGGTGGTATGGCAAGATCAAGGAGATCCTGCTCGGCGCCGTGTCCAGGAAAGGCCAGGCCTGCCACTGGGAACCCAGTCTGGACCAGGGCCGCGGCGGGGTCGGGCAAGTCTACTGCACTGCGGTCTACACGATGATCCTGGCCATGCCCTATCACTACGTGCCTCTCTACCAGCGTTAGGCGGCATCGAACCGTCAACGGCCAACGGCCAACAGCCAACGCCCAACATCCAGGAGTTTGCGATCAAGCGCCAGCTCCGCCAGGTTGTCGACCAGGCGGTGTGGCTCTACAACAACCAACGGCCGCATACGGCCGTGGGCTATGACTATCCTGCTCGCGTTCACGCTCTGAACTAAATTTTGCCCCCCGCGCCCCCCCCCTCTGGGCCCGCTGGTATATTCGACCGGTTGGGGGCGAGGGCGCCCGCCGACTGGGCCCATGGGGCACGACCTGGCGTTCAAACAAGTTGCTCCTCAGGGTGACAAATTATTTTCAGGACTTGACGCGCGATATTCGGCGGCTTTTTCGTTCATGCCCTTTTGGAGCGCCTCCTCCGGGCTGAGGCCGCGGTCGGCGGCATACCGCCGCACCTCCTCGGTGATCTTCATGGCGCAGAACTGAGGGCCGCACATCGAACAGAAGTGGGCGGTTTTGGCCTCGGGCTGGGGGAGGGACTGGTCGTGGTAGTCGCGGGCGGTAAGGGGATCGAGGCTGAGGTTGAACTGGTCCTCCCAACGGAACTCGTAGCGGGCCTTGCTGAGGGCGTGGTCGCGGGCGTGGGCGGCGGGGTGGCCTTTGGCGAGGTCGGCCGCATGGGCGGCGATCTTGTAGGCGATGACGCCGTCCTTGACGTCCTTGCGATTGGGCAGGCCGAGGTGTTCCTTGGGGGTGACGTAGCACAACATGGCGCAGCCGTACCAGCCGATCATGGCGGCGCCGATGCTGCCGGTGAGATGATCGTAGCCGGGGGCGATATCGGTGGTGAGAGGGCCGAGGGTGTAGAAGGGCGCCTCGTGGCATCCCTCGAGCTGCCGGTGCATGTTCTCCTCGATCAGGTGCATCGGCACGTGCCCCGGACCTTCGGTCATCACCTGGCAGCCGTGCTCCCAGGCGCGCGCGGTGAGTTCGCCCTGGACCGTCAGCTCGGCAAACTGGGCCTCGTCGTTGGCATCCGCAATGGAGCCGGGCCGAAGGCCGTCGCCGATGCTGAATGCGGCGTCGTAGGCGGCGAGGATTTCGCAGATTTCGTCCCAGTGCGTGTAGGTGAAATTCTCCTGGTGATGCGCCAGGCACCACTTGGCCAGGATGCTGCCTCCGCGGCTGACGATGCCCGTCAGTCGGCGGGCCGTCAGCGGGATGAAGCGCAACCGGACGCCGGCGTGGATGGTGAAGTAGTCGACGCCCTGCTCGCATTGCTCGAGGAGCGTGTCGCGGAAAAGCTCCCACGTGAGGTCTTCCGCCTTGCCGCCGACTTTTTCGAGCGCCTGATAAATCGGCACCGTCCCGATCGGCACGGGCGCGTTGCGCAGAATCCACTCGCGCGTGGCGTGGATGTCCCTGCCGGTGCTCAGGTCCATCACCGTGTCCGCCCCCCATTGGATGGCCCATCGCATCTTGTCCACCTCCTCCTCGATGCTGGACGCGATGGCGCTGTTGCCGATGTTCGCGTTGATCTTCACCAGGAAACTGCGCCCGATGATCATCGGCTCGGACTCGGGATGGTTGATGTTGTTGGGAAGGATGGCGCGGCCTGCCGCGATCTCGTCCCGCACGAACTCGGGCGTGATGCGCCGTGGCAGGCGCGGCGGGAACCGCCGGAACACCGAGGGCACACACGAGGACGCCCCCGCAGCCAGGCCCGCCGGGTCGTTCCCGGTCCCGTCTCCGTCGTTGCGCCGCCCGCCGGCCCCCAGGTTTTCCCGGAGGGCGACAAATTCCATTTCCGGGGTGATGATGCCCTGGCGGGCGTAGGCGAGCTGCGTCGGGCGCCGGCCGGGCTTGGCCCGCAGCGGGGTGCGTTGCAGGCCCGGCGGCACCGCGTCGGCCGTCCCTGCCCCGCGCGCGTCGGCGCCGGCGCCGCGGTGGCCGTCGCGGGAATGCGCGGGATCGGTGGGGGCCATGGGCGGGCGGGGATCGGGCTCGACGTCGTCCCGGGCGCGGATCCAGTCCAGGCGCAGCGGCGGCAGGCCGCGGGCGACGTCGCCATGGAAGGCGGGATCGCCCCACGGGCCGCTGCTGTCGTACAGGCGCACCGGCGGGTTGTCCTCCAGGCGGCCGTCGTCGGTCCGGGTGGGCCCTAGAACGATCTCGCGCATGGGGACGCGGAGCGCCGGATACAGGGTGCCGGGGACGTAGATGCGCCGGGACGGCGTGGGCGCGTCGACGGGGGTGGGTTCGGTCGAATCTCGATGAGCGGTCATAGTCGCGTCGTTGATCCGAGCCGGCGCGGGGGGAGCATCGTCGGGGCAAGCCCCCGTCGACGCGCACAATCCCTTCGCCAGCATTACCTGGATCAGGTTCCACGGGTCCTCCGCGGGCCTTTTGCGGAGTCTCAGCCTTCGCCGCCCGCCGTGCGGCAGGCGGCCGGTTGGCTCCCCGATTGTCACTGCAGCATGCAAGCCCGGCGCCGGGGTGTCAAGAGGCAGAACCGCCTCAAAGCGCGGGTTCCGTCGTCCGGCGGCGGGCGTGCGTTTCGAATCGGGGGAGCGAGCCTGGCGGGACGGGAGTGACGGGGATGCGGACGCGCAGGGCGGTTTGCATGGTCTCCTCGAGCTGGCGGGCCACGGCGGATGGGTCGGCACAGTCGCGAGTGGGTTCGATGCGCAGGCGGATGTCGTCGGCGGCGCCGGACTGGCCGACATGCAGCCGGTATTCGGCGATGGTGTCGAAGCCGTAAACGACCTCCTCGATGGCACTGGACGTGAGCTGGACGCCGTGGACGGTCGTCATGTCGTCCACGCGGCCCAGGATGCCGCCTTCGAGCGCCAGATCGTGCCGGCCGCATTCGCAGGGTTCCTCGGTGGCGGGCCGGACCAGGTCGCCGGTGCGGTAGCGCATCACGGGCGAGCCGGGACGGTCCAGGGGAGTCAGCACAAGTTCGCCGATGCCGCCCGGCTCAACCGTGGCGCCGGTGGTGGGATCGATCACTTCGGGGTAATATGCGTTCTCCATCACGTGCAACACCCCCGGCCGCGCCGGGCATTCGAACGTCGCCGGCCCCGCCTCGGTCATCCCGTAATGATCCGTCACGCGCGCTCCCGGCCAAGCCCGTTCGATCCGGGCGCGCGTGGCGGCGATGCAGGCGCCGGGTTCGCCCGAGGTGAGAATGAGTTTCACGGGTTGGGCGTCGAGGGCGATTCGTTCGGAGGCGGCGATGTCGGCGAGTCGCAACGCCCGGGTGGGCGTGCAGCAGAGCACGGTGGCCTGGTGGTCGAGAATCGCCCGCAGCTGGGCCGCGCCGCCGGCACTGCCGCCGGGCAGGCACAGACACCCCAAGCGCGCCGCCGCCTCGAAGGCGCCCCAAAAACCCAGCGCCGGTCCGAAGGACGACGCCCAATAGATCCGGTCTTTGGCGTCGATGCCGGCCGTGCGGAGCACCTGTTCCCAGTTGCGCAGCATCCACTCCCAGCTGTCGGGCGTGTCGAGCCAGCGCAGCGGCATGCCCCGGGTTCCGCGGGTTTCGTGACAGCGTGTGAAGCGTCCGACGGGGTAGGTCAGGTTCGATCCGTAGGGCGGATGGGCCCGCTGGTCCTCGAGCAGTTCCTGGCGGGTGGTGAACGGAAAATTGCGGCTGAACTGGTGCGCCGCGGCCACCTTGCGCGGCACGCCCGCCTCATCCCACTTCTCCGAGTAGAACGCGTTCTCGGGCAGGAGGGCGGCGACCAGCCGGTGCAGCTGGTCGCTCTGCCATTGCGCGAGCGCCGAACGTTTGGGATAGGGCGACATACTCGAAAGTTCAATCGCGGGCGCCAGTCTAAATCCGCCCGCTGCCCGGTTCAAATGGTTTGTGCCCCCGGGCCGTGCGCGGTGCCGGGCCGGCGGCAGGGCCGCCGGGGGGCCAGGGAGGGCGGGGCGCGATTTTGGGTTTTCCACGGCGCCCGGGGCATGCGAGGATGGGGCCATGAAACGTGTGGCATGGGTCATGGCATTGGCGGTATTCGCCGCCGGGTGTGCCTCCACCCTCGAGAAACGCCGGCGGGAGCACGCGGCGGTTTATGCCGGGCTGACGCCCGAATTGCGGGCGGCGGTGGACCGGGGCGAGGTGCAGCTCGGGATGAGTCCGGAGGCGGTGTATATGGCGTGGGGGAAGCCCGCGCAGGCATTGACCAACGAGACGTCGCAAGGCAGGTGGGTGACGTGGCTGTATCAGGGGAACCGGCTGAAGTCGTATCGGTATTGGACGCATCAGAGCTACGTGGGCGGCGGCTACGTCTGGAGCCATCCGTATCTGGCGACGTCGTATTATCCGATGGAATATGTCAGTGCCGAGGTGATCTTTCAGGACAACAAGGTCGCGGAGTGGCGGACCCTGCCGGCGCCGGTGTATTGAGCCGGCCGGGGGTTCAATGCTTGGGCCGGAGGAGAATGGCCTTTTTGTCGGTGCCTTCGACCTCGACGCTTTTGGTTTCGACGCCGGGGTCGTCTTTGAGGGCGTTGTGAACGATGCGCCGGTCGAAGGCGTTCATGGGTTCCAGCTCGACCACGTCGCCCCAGCGGCGCACTTTGTCGGCGGCGTCTTTGGCCTTCTTGATGATGGCTTCACGGGCCTGCGAACGATAGCTCCCGATGTCGACGCTGACTTTCGGCACACTGGGGTCGCCTTCGAACGAGATGCGATTGACCAGGTATTGAAGGT
Organism: Verrucomicrobiota bacterium; assembly: GCA_016935555.1. GTDB lineage: Bacteria > Verrucomicrobiota > Verrucomicrobiia > Limisphaerales > JAFGQR01 > JAFGQR01. Next base: position 26,177 of record JAFGQR010000011.1, on the reverse strand, counting down.
CCGACAGGGTCTGGCCCTGGCGGCCGATCAGGCGGCCCGCGTCCGGCATCTGGACATCCAGCAGGATGCCGTCCGGCAGGTGCTGTTCCTGGACCGTGGCGTCGAAGCCCATGAGCTTGAGGATTTCTTCGAGGGTTTCTTTAGGGTTGGCTGGCATAAGGTGTGGCGGACGGTTGTTCCGTGCGGGATCGGACCCCGGCTGCGGATTCATTTGCGTTTGCGTTTTTGAAGGGGCACAGACACCGGGGTTGGAGGCGGACCGGGGCGGGCTTCCGCGGTTCGTGTCAGTTTGGTCTGCACAATGCTCAGCAAGTTTTGCACAGTCCAGTAGAGCGTCAAGCCCGCGGAGAAGTTGTAAAGCATCGCCAGAAAGATCAGCGGCATGTATTTCATCAGCTTCTGCTGCATGGGATCCATGCCGGGGGAGGCGGGGGTGAGTCGGGCTTGCCAGAGCATCGTGGCCCCCATGATCAAGGGGAGCAGGTTGAACGGCACATTCAGGCCGGGCACCATGAAGAGCGTGTCGGGCTGGGAGAGGTCGGTGATCCACAGAAAACGCGCGCCGCGCAGTTCGATCGCCGTGCGGATCATGGTGAAAAACCCGAAGAAGATCGGCATTTGGACCAGGACGGGCAGGCAGCCGGCGGCGGGGTTGATCTTGTGCTCCTTGTAAAACTCCCACATCTTGTGCTGCAGCTTCTGGGGATCCTCCTTGTATTTGTCCTGCAGCGCCTTCATCTGCGGCTGCAGCGCCGCCATCCGCTTCATGGAGCGGGTGCTGACGTTCGTCAGCGGCCAGAAAAGGATCTTGATGACAATCGTGATGACGATGATGGCCCAGCCGTAGGAAAAGCCCAGCGAGTTGAGACCGTTCATGGACAGCAGGAGCAGCTGCGCAAACCAGCCGAACACACCGAAATCCATGATGGCATCCAGGTCGTTCTTCCACCGGCCGCCCAGGCGCGACAGGGTTCTGTATTCCTTCGGCCCGGCATAAACCATGAACGTGCGCTCGCTGGCCGCACCCGGCGCCAGCTGGGATGCGGGATAGACCAGGCTGGCCTCAAAACCCACCTCGTGCGGCACCAGCTCCCGGCTGTAAGCGTGCTGCAGCGCCAGCCGGTTCCCCCGCACCACCTCCTCCGGCCACCTCACCTGCTCCACCCAGCGCCGCACCTTCTCCGGAAGGGGCGTCCGGGAGAAATGATCGCGGTTTGCCTCGTAGAGGGAGGGCCCCTGGAGGATGCGATTCAGATCGGCGATGAACACCTCGCGGAAGGCCTCGCTCACCACCCGGCTTTGGCCTGCGGACGGCAGTTGCGCGCGCGTGGGTTCCGAGAGCTGCCGGCTCAGATGCAGCGACAACGCATCCGCCGAACTGCCCAGCTTCAGCGCCAGCCCGCCCAGGTCGCGAAAGTCGTCCGGCCCAAACAACCAGCCCTGGCCTTGCGCCTCCAATCCGCCGGGACCGGCGGCATCGGCGGGTTCCACCAGGGGCGGCAGGGGGATTTCCCGCGCGATCACCTGGCTGGCTGGGTCCTGGGTGGGCGCGATCACCGCGAGGGCAAAAAACTGGTTGTGCACCGCCACCCAGCCGACGTTGTTCTCGCCGCCCGTGAAGACTTCGCGCGGCGTGCCCGGGAAGCAGCCCAGGGTCCGATTGGCAAACCAGCCGGCTTGCACATGGTCCGCCCCCCGGCCATCATACCAGAAGACTCCGAGCATGTTCGCGTCGTCGGCCGCGCCGGCGGGCGTTGCCGTGCCGGCGATCCACTCCTGGACGGGCAGGGCGAGCGGCTGGGACGACCGGTTTTCAAGCCGGAGGGTCACCTGGAACAACCGGTTGCTCAGCAGCTCGAAATCCTTGATCACCGCCAGCCCGTTCGTCAGCGTCTTCTCCGCCCGAACCCCTGCGCCGTGCCGGCTCAGCGCAAACACCCCGTCGCCCTGCAGCGCGGCGCTTCCGCCTCCCATGACCGGGGCGAGGGCGGACGTGTTGAGGCTGGCCCAGGCGGCCGCCGCGGGGAAGCGCCTGGATCGTTTGGAGACCTGTGCCGGGTAATCCATCAGCTCGATGCGCTTCAGGCCGCCTCCGTGGGTGGTGAACAGATAGCGCGTCTCCTGGTTGGTCAGCACCAGCACCTGCTCCGCCGGAACGTCGGCAGCCTTCGACGCGGCCGGGGCGGCCTCCGCCGCCGGCACGGAGGGCGGGCTGGGCTGGGGGACATGGGCGGCAGGCGCAGGCACATTCGTGGCGGCGGCAAGATCGTTGGTGCGGGCGCGCTGCGCGAGCGGCACGGGCTTGGGAGGATAAAGCTGCCGCATGAGCGCCGGCCACATCAACAGCGCCACGAAGGAGATAACCAGGATGAGAACGCCCTTACGATCCATGCTCGCAGTCTTTGCTCGCCGATATCGCAGCCGCCGCTCCGCCGTCCGCAGGCGGCGGCGGCGCACCCCTCACCCCCGGGACCGGGTCCGGCCCGAAGCCGCCCCACGGATGGCAGCGCAGAAGGCGGCGCAGGGCGAGCCACGCGCCCCGCGCGGCGCCCTGGCGTTGGATCGCCTCAATCGCGTATTGAGAGCAGGTGGGCGTGAACCGGCAGCCCATCCCCGGCGACGCCGCCAGGGTGGCCAGCAGCGGCGACACCGCCAGCCGGTAGCCTCGCAACAGCAGCACCAAAACAGCCTGGGCCGGATTCAAACGACGCGACAAGGACGCAGTCCGGCCTTCGGTGACGCTCGAGGGGTTCATGGGACGTTTCGCGGATTGGGAAGTCTGGCGAGCGCCGGCCGCCTATGCCGCCTCCGCCCCCAGCCGGGCACGCTGCAGCACCTCCAGGTAGTCCTTTTCGACCTCCGCCAGTTTGCGGCCGACGATCGAGGAGCGCGCCACCAGGACGAGGTCCACGGGCTGACGCAGTTCATGCCGGTGCCGCCGGTAAGTCTCCCGCAACAGCCGCCGCGCCCGGTTGCGCACGACCGCGCCGCCCAGGGCCCGGCCGGTCACCACGCCCAAACGCGACGCGCTGCCCGGCGGCAGCACAAGCCAGTTGGCAATCAGGCAACCGTGCGCCATCCGCCGGCCCTGCGCCTTGACCCGGAGAAAATCGCGGCCGCTCTTGAGCCGTTGGCGGCGTCGAAGCGTGCGGGGGGCTGACGGGGCTGAGGCCATGGGGCGGGCGCCTCACACCGGCGTCAAACGCTTGCGGCCCACGCGGCGCCGGTTCGACAGGATGCCGCGACCCGACTTGCTCGCATTGCGGCCGCGGAATCCGTGCTGGCGTTTCCGGCTGATTCTCGACGGTTGATATGTTCGTTTCATGTCATGCTTTCGATGTCCATCGCGCCGGGCTGAACCCGCGCGCGCTCCCGCGGGAAAGCGGTCGCCTCTCCCGACAACAGGAAGCCGAGAGGTTAGCCGTCGCTTCCCGAGTGTCAAGCACCGCCGCGCCGCGCCCTTGCCCCTTGCCCCCTTGACCCGTCGCAGCCCGCCCGCCTAGTATGAGGTGGCATGGCTATGAGATGGATGGTTGTGACGGCGATGATTGGATGGCTGGGAACGGGCCCTGTGGGGGCCGAGCCCTCGCTGGCCAACATGATCTTGGCGGTGGTGAACGACGCGGTCATCACCCAGGGCGAGGTCCTGCTCAACGCGCGCCGCGCGCTGGAAAGCATCGACCGCCTTTACAAGAACCGCCCCGACAAGCTCGAACGCGAAGCCGTGGCGGTCATGCAGGAAAGCCTCACCAACCTCGTCGCCCAGCACCTCATCCTCAACGACTACAAAACCTCCGGCCTCCAGTTCCCTGAAGCGCTGATCGAGGACGAAATCAAGCGCCGGATTCGCGAGCGCTACGGGGACCGGGCGAATCTGACGAAGGATCTGCAGGGCCAGGGCATGACGTATGAGGATTACCGGCAGCGGCTCCGGGAGGATTTCATCACCATGGCCATGCTCCAGCGCAATGAGGGCACCGCCGTCCTTGTTTCCCCGGCCAAAATCGAGCGCTATTACCGCGATCACATCACCAATTACGCCGTCGGCGATCAACTCAACATGCGCACCCTTATGCGCAGCGCCGCCGGGCTCGACGACTCCGGCGAAACCCGCCGCCTGATGCTCGAACTCGCCCGCAAACTCGCCCAGGGCGCGCCGTTCGCCGAGATGACCGCCATTTATTCCGAGGGCGCGTCCGGCCAGGGCGGTGGCGACTGGGGCTGGCAGGCCCTGACGTTCTGGGCGAAAGGGATCGCGGACGTCGCCGTCCGGCTTGAACCCAAGCACCACGGCCCGCTGATCGGGATCCTGCGCGACGGCGACGATGCCTACGCCGTCCACCTCTACTCGGACTCCGGCAAGCCGCACACCGTCCGCCATTACCGCCGGAACCCCGACACCGGCAAGGAAGAGATGATCCGGGAAACCGCGGTCAGCCCGCAAGAGGCACTCGCCCTGGCCGAACCGGACGACTATTACTTGATTTATGTCGAGGACAAACGGCCCGCGCGCACCCGGCCGCTGGCCGAGGTCCAGGACGACATCGAGAAGGAGTTGTTGCGCCGCGAGACCCAGCGGCTCCGCGACAAGTGGATCGAGCGCCTCCGGGGCAAGGCTTTCGTGCGCTACTTCTAACCCCGACCGTGCCCAAACCCTTCGCCATCACCATCGGCGACCCCACCGGCATCGGCCCCGAAGTCGCCTTGAAAGCGCTGGCCCGCGAATGGCCGGCCGACTCCAGCCGTTACGTGCTGCTCGGCGACGCTCCCACCCTCCTCAACCTCAATCGCCGCCTCGGCCTTCACCTGCCGCTCCATCCCGAATCGAACGCCCCCCCCGACGCCCGCCTGACGATCGCCTCGCCCGGCCCACCCCTGCCCGACCCCGCCTCCCTGCCCCCGGGCGCCCCCCAGGCCGCACAGTCCGCCGTGGCCGCCCTGCGCGAAGGCACCCGCCGCTGCCTCGAGGGCCAAGCCGCCGCTCTCGTCACCGCCCCCGTCAACAAACACGCCATCATCCGCAGCGGCCAGCCCTTCGTCGGCCAAACCGAATTCCTCTCCGGCCTCGCCGGCTCCCCCAACCCCGTCATGATGCTGCTCGGCACCGACGACCGCGGACGCTGGCTGCGCGTCGCCCTCGTCACCACTCACCTCCCCCTCCGCGACGTCGCCGAACACGTGACTCCCGGGAAAATCTCGCGCGCCATCGACCTCGCCACGCAGGCCTGCCGCCACCTCGGCCTGCCGCGCCAACGCGTCGCCGTCTGCGGCCTCAACCCGCACGCCGGCGAAGGCGGCGAGATGGGCACCGAGGAACTCACCTGCATCGGCCCGGTCGTCCAAACCGCCCGCGCCCGCGGTCTCGACGTGACGGGACCGCTGGCAGCCGACACCCTGTTTCACCTCGCCGCGCAGGGCCACTTCGACGCGGTCGTCGCCATGTACCACGACCAGGGATTGGCGCCTTTGAAACTGGTCGCCTTCGACACCGGTGTCAACTGGACGCTCGGCCTGCCGTTCATCCGCACCTCGCCCGACCACGGCACCGCCTACGACATCGCCGGACGGAACATCGCCAGCCCCTCCAGCATGCTGTCCGCGCTGCACCTCGCCAAGCAACTCGCCGGCCGCCCGTGAACGGCGAGCACTAAACCTGGCGCGGCTCCTCCGGCGGCGCCTCGGACACCGGCGGCGCCTCGGACACCGGCGGCGCCTCGGACACCGGCGGCGCCTCGGACACCGGCGGCGGCTCGGACGGCGCGTTTGCGGAAAGCGGCTCGGACGAGGCGGGCGGCACGGGCGTTTCGGGGGCGGGAGAAACTTCGGATGGCGCAGACGGCACGGGCGTCTCGGACGGCGGCGGGGCTTCGGAAGGCACGGGGGCGGGCGGCGGCGGCGCCGCGACGGGCGCCGCGACGGGTGCCGCGACGGGTGTCGCAACGGGTGCCGCGGCGGGTGTCGCAACGGGTGCCGCGGCGGGTGTCGCAACGGGTGCCGCGGCGGGAGCGGCGGTGGGCGAGGCGACCGGCGGCTTCTCGCGTTTCACCGCGGCTCTTTTGCGCTTGAGGTAGGCGCGGCGCCGCTGGCGGTGTTCCATTTTGTTGTACTGTTTGCCCATATCGTCTTTACTTTCTCGTGCTGATTCGGTTTTTTGGAGGGCGACTATGAAGTTCCGCACCGCGCAGTTCAATCTCATTCTGGCGGGGGCCTGGGTCCTCTGCCAGGCGGGGTGCGCGAATCTCGGGCCGGACGTCAAGCGTGTGAAGCATCCGACCCTGCTGCGGTTTCATCTGGAGGTCAACCCGGATGGCACGGACAGGAACGAGCCCGTGAGGGTGAATCGGGCCACCCCGTTCGCGGTGAATGTGGTTCGCGAGCCGTTCGTGACCGAGAACCACATCATGGAGGCGGCGGTGGTGGACGATTCGTATGGGGGGTTCTTCATCCGTGTCCAGCTCAACAAGCAGGGCACGTGGCTGCTCGAGCAATACTCGACCGCCAACAAGGGCAAACGCGTCGCGCTGTTCTGTCAATTCGGGAACACCACCCGCTGGCTGGCGGCGCCGCTGATGGAGAGCCGGGTGGCCAACGGCCAGTTCGCATTCACGCCCGACGCCAGCCGCGAGGAAGCCGACCGGATCGTGCTGGGTCTGAATGAACTCGGCAAGCAGGTCAAAAAGGACGAGATCTAGTGTGGTGGTCCGGATGACACCACGCACGATTAGCGCCGCGGGCAGGGCGACGGCCCGCTGGGTCCGGGGATGCCTGGGGTGGCTGGGGGCGGCCGCGTGCGTCGGGCTCAATGCGCAGACCTTCCGGCTGCCCACTGCCAACCGGACGCTGCTCACGCCGGGGCATCAGGCCGGGTTCTACACGGGCACCGTTGGCCGGCCCTGGACCAGTGGCACCTTCGGATGCGTCCGCACGGGCGGTGCTCAGTTGCACGAAGGCCTGGACATCCGCAGCGTGCAGCGCGACCGGCAGGGCGAGCCCGCGGACCCCGTCATGGCCACCGCCGATGGCACCGTCGCCTACATCAACTCGCACGCGTCGCTGTCGGCCTACGGGATTTACGTCATTGTGCGGCACGGGATCGACGGCATGGAGGTCTACTCGCTCTATGCCCACTTGAGTCGGATCGCCGACGGGCTGCGCGTCGGTCAGCCGGTCCGGGCAGGCCAGACCCTTGCCATCATGGGCCGCACCGCCAACACCCGGCAGTCCATCTCGCGCGAGCGTGCCCATCTCCACTTCGAGTTGTGCCTTCTCATCAACGAGCACTTCCCCCAGTGGCATCGCCGCACCTACCGCGACGGCGTCAACGACCACGGCCTCTGGAACGGTTTGAACCTCGCCGGGCTCGACCCCGAAAGCATCCTCCTCGAACAACACCGACGCGGCCCCCGGTTCAGCCTGCTCAACGTGGTCCGGTGCCAGACCGAACTGTGCCGCGTCGTCGTGCGCCACACCCGCTTCCCCTGGCTGCAGCGCTACCCCGCCCTGGTCCAACGCAACCGGCTCGCCGAACGCGACGGCGTCGCCGGTTACGAAATCGCCCTGAACTTCAACGGCATCCCCTTCCACCTCGTCCCCAGGGCGCCCTCGGAAATCCGCCGCCGCGCCCCCATCCACCTGCTCTCCGTCAACGAGTCCGAACAGCGCCTGCGCCCGTGCCGGGGCCTCGTGCGCAAGATCTCCGGCCGCTGGGAACTCACCCCCAAAGGCGTCCAATTCCTCGAACTGCTGACCTTTCCGTGAACCACGGAGAGCCGGGGGCAGGCGGGCGGGACGAATCGCTTCCGCCTCCGGTTTGACGCGCTGCCCCCGGCAACCGGGGGAGCACGCGCTGAGGCCTGTCCCGGCCGCGCCGCCGGGTCGAGCCCGGGGCTTGCTAGCAGCCGAGCTCGAAAACGCCCGAGCGGCCCGAACGTACCCGCCGTGACGATGCAGGCAGAACGTCCTAAGTCCGACGGCCTGCTAGCGGGGGAGCGACCGGAGGGTGTCGAGGACCTGGCGGACCATGGCGTCCAACGGGCCGTCAGCGGCGACCTCATGCACCAGGCCGGCGCGGGTGTAATGCTCGATCAACGGCGCCGTTTGCGTGTGATACACCTTGAGCCGCGCGCCGACCGTCTCGGGTTTGTCGTCATCGCGCTGGTAAAGTTCGCCGCCGCACTTGTCGCAGATGCCCTCCTTGCGGGGGCGCATGGTCACGAGGTTGTAAGGCGTTTGGCACTGGCGGCAGATCAGGCGCGCGCCGAGTCGCGCGATGATCACCTCGTCCGAGATCCGCATGTGAAACACCGCCAGCACACGGCGTCCCAACCCCGCCAGGATGTCCCCCAACGCACTCGCCTGCGGCAGCGTGCGCGGGAAGCCGTCCAGGATGAAGCCCCGGGCGACATCGGAACGGCTCATCCGGTCGGCGACCATGCGGGCGGTGACGTCGTCCGGCACCAGTTGGCCCTGGTCCATGTAGGATTTCGCCAGGCGCCCCAACTCGGTGTTGGCTTTGAGGTTTTCGCGGAACAGGTCGCCGGTGGCGACATGCGGAATGCCCAGTTCCTTGACGAGCAGCGCGGCCAGGGTGCCCTTGCCCGAACCCGGCGCTCCCAGCAGAAGCACATCCAGCCGGGGCGCGGTGGAAGCGGGGGCGGCGGCGGTCGGATCAGCGTTGGTGGTGTTTTGCGTGTCAGCCATAATGGGGCAAGGGTTTAGGGATGCTCGCATGGCCACGCAAGAGAAAAGAGAAAAATGCCGCGCTCCGCTGTCGGAGGACCGGCTTCAGCCGCGAACGTTCATGGCCCGAATCAGGCGAGATTCACGTCACGAAGCTTCATGACCCGATGCGCATGCGAGAGGACGGGTGTTTTTTCTTTCCTCGCGGCCGCGGAACATGCCTACATACGCCGTGCGGCATGCCGTGTTTCATCGATGCGCGATTCTCGTTCTGGCGCTCGGGCTGCCCTGCAGCGGGTGTCGGAGTCCGCAATCGGCGGAAGCGCCGTTGGCGTGGGTCATGGTGGAGGGGCGGACGCCGGCGGCGATTCGGCAGGCGACGTCCGAGGTGTTTCAGCAGGAGGGTTACCGGGGGTTTTTGGGGGAGATGAGTTTGGTGTTCGAGCGTCCCGCTTCGGCGTTCGACCACCTGGTGTATGGGGATTGGGACCTGCACAGCCTGGCGCACCGCGTGGAGGTGACCATCGTTCCGGCCGGCGACGGGGTGTATCGGCTGAACTGCGACGCCTACCGTGTGCGCGACGCGGGCGACCGGGTGTTATCGGACACGCAGCGGCTGGGCAAGCTTGGCAGGGGGCCTTACCAGAGGTTGCTGGACCGGGTCAAACGGTGCCTTGACGCGCGTTAGCCCGCATTGCTCACCCGAGAACCCGTCGGCGCGGGTTTCGAGGGTGATGATTCCGCCGGCAACCGGGCGTCGTCGGGGGTGTTCTGCGGATGAATGAAACCGGGCGGAGCCGCGTCCAAAGGCCGCTCACCCGGCTCAACGACACAGTGATTATGAAGACGCTCCTCGTGCTCAGGCGACAAGTATCGGCCCGCGTTTTGATTTTCTGCATTGCCTTCGGTGTCGCGGCTCGGGCGGCCTCGTATGGCGCCCCGGCTTCCGGCGCCCCAGTCGTCATCGAGGCCGGCCCCGACTGGGTTCCGTTGCGGGCGGAGCTGGACATCGAGCCGGGGTCAGCGCTGGACTTTTCGGGGATGGGATTGACGGAGGCGCCGGCGGGGAAGCACGGGCGGGTGATTGCGCGTGCCGACGGGCAGTTTGCGTTTGAGGATTCGCCTGACAAGGCGCGGCGGTTTTACGGGGTGAACCTGTGTTTTGGGGCTCATTACGTTTCGCGGGGCGAGGCGGACCGGCTGGCGGAGCGGCTGGTTCGGCTGGGCTACAATGCGGTGCGGTTTCATCATTACGAGCGGGACTTGAGCCGCGGGCAGTCGGAGAGCACCACGTTCAACCCGGAAACGCTGGAGCAGTTGGATTACCTGACGGCGGCGCTGATCCGGCGGGGAATTTACCTGACGACGGACCTTTATGTTTCTCGCAGCGTGCCGTGGCGGGAGGCGGGCATCGACCGGGACGGGCACATCCCCATGAACACCTTCAAGGCGCTGGTGCCGGTGCACGACGGTGCGTTTGCCAGCTGGCAGAAGTTCGCGCGGGCCCTTCTGGGCCACATGAATCCGCACACGAAGCGGCGTTATGCCGACGAGCCGGCGCTGGCCTGGCTGGCGATGATCAACGAAGGCAACCTGGGGAATTTCTTCGGCGACATCCGGGCGTTTCCGGAATGGACGCGGGCGTGGAATCGCTGGCTGGCCAAACGCTACGCCGGCCGTCAGGCGCTGGCGGCGGCGTGGGCAACGGAGTTGAAAGCCGAGGAAGATCCGTTGCGGCAGAGCGTCGGTCTGCCCGAGAGGCTCCAGGCCGAGGGTCTGCGGGCAAGGGATGCCATTGCGTTCCTGGCCGACACGGAGCGGGACATGGTGCGGCGGATGAAGACGTTCTTGCGCGACGAGTTGGGATGCCGCGCGCTGGTCAGCAACGCGAGTTCCTGGACACGCTTCACCACGGACCAGGCCGCGCGCGCCATTTACGATTATGTGGACGACCATTTCTACGTGGACCATCCCCGGTTTCTCAAGGGATCCTGGCGCCTGCCCAGCCGCTGCCCCAACACCAGCCCGCTCGCCGATGGCGCGCCGGGCGGCCGCAGCATTACGTTCACGCGCCTCTTCGACAAGCCGTTCACGCTGACCGAATACAATTATTCCGGCCCCGGGCGGTTCCGGGGTGTGGGCGGCATTCTGACGGGCGCCCTGGGTGCGCTGCAGGGGTGGGGGGGCATCTGGCGTTTCGCTTACAGCCACAACCGCGAGGCGATGTTCGCCCCGGCGCGGATGGGCTATTTCGACATGGCGTCGGACCCGCTCAGCCAGGCTGCCGACCGGGCGTCGGTGTGCCTCTTTTTGCGAGGCGACCTGCAGACCGCGCCCCACAGTGTGGCGCTGGTGATGACCGACGCCGACTTGGGGCGGCCTGCGGCGAGGATTCCCACCCTGGCTCCGGCATGGCATTGGCTGGCGTGGGTCACGCGCGTCGGCACGCGCGTGATCCCCTCCCCACCACGCGCGCTGCCGCACACCGCGCTCGTGCCGCTGGCCTGGCAGACCCCGGCGGCCGCCTACCCGGCGTCCCAGGTCTTGGGAGTCGATCCTTACAGGGTCGATGACGACGCGCTGCTCGCCGCGCTGAGGCGCCACAGCCTGGTTCCTGCCGACGCCCCGCCTGATCCGGCAAGGAAATGCTTCCGAAGCGAAACGGGCGAGGTCACCATTGACGGCGCGCGCGACCGGCTTGTGCTGGACACGCCGCGCACCGCGGGCGGTTACGCGCCGGCGGGGCAGACGCTGGAAGCGTCGCGGGGCGGTGTGCGGGTGGGCGTGATGGGCAGCGACGCCACGGTGTGGGTTAGCGCGCTGGAGGCGAAGCCCATCCGCGCCAGCCGGCGCCTCCTGGTGACGCACCTCACCGACCTCCAAAACACCGCGATCCTGTATGCCGAGCCGGCGCGCCAGACCCTCCGCGATTGGGGCCGGCTGCCGCACCTGGTCCGGGCCGGCAAGGCGGACATCCGCATTCGTCTGGACCACCCGGCGCGGTATGGCGTCTGGGCGCTGTCGCCCGGCGGCCGTCGTCTTGCCCAGGTGCCGGCGACGCTCGACGCGGACGCGGTGCGGTTCACGGCGGACGTGGCTGGGGATCGGGAGGGCGGCGCGCGGATGCTGTATGAAGTGGCGGCGAAATGAAGGGGTTCAGAGCCCGCTGGCGTTGGGCGCCCTTGGCGGTTACGCTCCCGGGCCATGAACTGCCATTGCATCCCGCCAAGTGTTGTGTTTCGTCTGATGCCGCTGGTCATTTCGGGGGCCACATTTGCCGGTCCGTCCGCGGTCCTTCGACATTCGGACGTGGTGTTCATGTATCAGGCGGATGCCCGCACCTACGCCGAGTATGGCGCGACGGTGCTGGCGTGGGGCGGCAAGCCGACGCCGCAGTCGCTCGGGCAAGCCCGGGGCGTGAAGGTCTTTGGCAGCGTGGGGATGGTGACCGAGTTTGCGGGCTACTGCAAACGTTATCCCGAGACCTACGTCCGGGGGCTGTGCCGGGACGTGCATGGTCAGCCGGTGAAGGTCCCCTGGCTCACGGATCACCAGCACCAGGGCATTCCCTACTGGTGGTGCTGCACCCAGCAACCGCTCTTCCGCCAATACATCCGCCAACGCGTCGCTGACACTGTCAAGGCCGGCGCCCATGGCGTCCACATCGACGACCACCTCGGCACCGCGGGCGGCCTCTGGCTGGGGCTTTGTTTCTGCGACCGCTGCGTCGAGGGATTTCGCGCCCATCTTCGGACCCTGCCCGCCGACGACCTCCGGCGGCTGGGCGTGGCGCAGCCGGAGCGCTACGACTTTCGGGCGGCGGTGCGGGCATGGATGGCTGCGGACGAGGGGGGCAAGCGCAACCCGACCGGGCACCCGTTATGGGCGCAATGGACCATTTACCAGTGCCGCGCGGCGGCGGCGTTCATGCGGGAGCTGCATGATCTGGCCAACGCGACGGCCGGCCGCCCAGTGCCGATGGGCGCCAACGCGGGGCTGCTGTGGCCGCGGCATCTGAGCGACTACCAGACGCTCGACCTGTTCAGCGCGGAAACGGATCATCAGGCGTCGGCACGCCGCTGCACCGACGAGCCGCTGTTCGCGTATCGGCTGGCCGACGCCGTGAACCGGCCTTACGCGGCGACGGCCAGCGGGCACGACTGGGCATTCATCAAGGAACACAACCTGCCTGGGCTCGTGCGCACCTGGATTGCGCTGGGCTACGCCGCCGGCCATGGTCTCATGGCGCCGCACCGGCAATGGTGTTACACCCCGGAGAAGGGCACCCACTGGTACCAGGGTCCGGCCGCGAAATTCGCCCCGCTCTACCGGTTCGTGCGCCGCCACGCCGCGCTGTTCGATGGCTACGAAAACGCCGCCGACCTCGCCGTGGTCCTCCCGCACCGCGACTTTCTGAAAACCCCCCATGCCTGGTTTCACCTGGGCCGCCAGCTCGCCGCCGCCAACCTCTCCTACCGCCTCCTCCTGGCCGGCGACGAGATCGTCGAACACCCCCTGCGCGCCGCCGACTTCGACGCCGCCCCTGCCCTCCTCATCCCCGACACCGCCGAACTGCTCCCCGCCGACCGCCGCCTGGTCGAACAGCGCACCCCGTCCAAACGCGTCTTCACCCGGGCCGCCGACGCGGTCGCGTCGATTCGCCCGGCGGTGCGGGTGACGGCGCCGGCGCCCGTGCGCGTGTTGGCGAGGGTGAAACCGGGGAGCGCCGTGGTGCACTTCTTGAACCACCACTACGATCCGGCGCACGACCGCGTCCGCCCGATTCAAGGCGTCCGGGTCCGGGTGGATGTGGGGGCATGGGGGTTGCCGGCGAACACCGTCGGCCGCTGGGTGACACCGGAGGGCGCGGACCGCGCGGTGGCGTTGGCGGACGGGCAGGCTGAGATGCCCGAATTGGGATTGTGGGGTTTGCTGGCGTTGGGAAGTCCGCCCTGACCCGCGAACATCACGGTTCGTACACCATGCGGAGGCGGTAGAAGCGGGTGGTGCCGGGGGCGAAGTCCGTGATGAGTTCGGTGTGGGTGAAGGGTTGGGCGGGCACGTTGGTGAGAGTGAGCCACGTACCGGGCGTGAGTGTCGATTGGTAATCGACGGCGTAGGCGAGGTTTTGGACGGCGGTGAAGCTGAAGCGGGGCGAACCGGCCACGAGGCGGACGGTGAGGTTCAGGAGGCTGGCGGGATCGTTGGGCAGGGTGCCGGCGAGGTATTCGTTGTAGTTGGCCATGCCATCGCCGTCGAGGTCGAGAGCGGCGTCGTGGACGAGCGGGTTGAGGCCGCAGGCATCCTCGTAGGCGTCGGGCATGCCGTCGCCATCGGTGTCGGCAATCCCGCCGGGGCCCGGGGTTGGGGATTCGCCGCGCCAGTTGGCGGGGTCATTGCCGTATTCGGTGGGATCGATGCGATGGATCGACCAGCCGCCGCCGTCGACGGCGCCGCCGGGCCAGGGGGCGGCGTCGGAGTACTCGACCCGTTCGACGAGGATGTAGGGCACGAAGCCGGCGTCGGGATCACCCGGCGGTTCCGGGATGTCCGGCATGCAGAGTTCGACGCTCTCGCCGCCGTTGTCGAGTTTGCCGGTGTAAGGGCCGAGGATGGTGGTGGCGGCGGGGATGCCGTAGGCGGCGCGGAACTGGGCGAGGGTGGCGGGGTCGTCGACGGGATTAAAGCTGACGACGAGGAGCAGGTCGCCCGGGAGCAGGGTGAGGCTGGTGGGAAACTGGAAGCTGACGGCGTCGCGGAGGCGCCAGGTATTGGTGGGGTGGAGGGGGTGATAGAGGGGGACATTCGTGGCGGAGGTGTTGATGAGCTCGATGTATTCGTCGCGGACGTTGTCGGCGCCTAGCAGGTCGGGCGGGTGGTACATGATCTCGTGGATGGCAATCGGGCCGACTTTGGGGAGGCCGTTGGCTTTGCCGGTGCCGGCTTGGAATTCGGCGACGGTATCGGGGCTGTCGACGCCGAAGGTTTGGGGGTGGAGGGCGACGACGTGCACGGCGCCGGCGCTGTTGGTATGGCGGCCGAAGGGGACGTTGCGTTCGGCGGCGCCGAACTCGATCTGGGCGCGGTAGCCGGTGAGGGTGTGGTTCACGGCTTCGGCGACGTACACCTCGTCGCCATGGGCGGAATCGAGGGAAAAGCTGAACGGGCTGACGGGGTCGGCGAAGAAGGAGGCGGACTCGTAAAACACCTTGTAACCGCGCGCATGGATCGAGGTGCCGGCGGGGATCTGGTATTTCTTCAGGTTGCGGCGGGCGTCGCTGAGGTACCAGCCGCCGATGGCGACGGGGGCGTCGGAGGTGTTGTGCAGTTCGATGGCATCCTCGTAGGGGGAATCGCTGTGGCTCATGACTTCGTGGATCACGATGGCAGGCAGCGGCAGGTAGTTGGCATCGCCGGGGGTGGCAGTGGCGGGGAAGCTGACGATGGCGGCGGCGCCGTCGGGCAGGCGGCCCTGGGAGACGTTCTCGATTTGGAGGCCGAAGGTGACGACGTCGATGGGGGTGGTGGCGTTGACGAACAGGCCGATGCTTTCGCCGCTGCCGCTCAGTTTGAAGCTCACGTGATCGGCGCCGGCGGCGGTGTTTTCATCCGCGATGAACCGCTCGAAGCCGTGGAGTTCGGTGCCGAGAAACGACAGGGGCGGGATTTGGAATTTCATCTGGGCGGGGTTGTCGGTGAGCCAGAGGCCGCCCAGGTCGACCGGCTGAAGGCTCGGGTTATGGAGCTCGAACCAGTCGTCCTCGCCCGGCTTCGGGTCGGCCATCCACTCGTTGACGGTGATCAACGCGCGGTTGCCGGGGGTGAAGTTGACGAGGTTGGGCAAGTTGGTGGTGGGGGTGGTGAGAACCCAGTTGGTGCTGCCGTCGGGCAGGCGGCCGATGGAATAGTCGGCCGCCTGCACGCCGTAGGTCACGGCGTCGAGCAGAGAGCCGCCGTTGGCCGGACGGTCAAAGAGATAAACCGTCTCCCCGTTGGCATTGATGCCAAAGCCCGTGTTGAGGCGTGGCCCGGCGCGGGTGGACGGGGGCTCGTCGGGGGCGAAACAGACGACGCGGCAGGCGCCGGGGGCGAGACTGACACCGGAGGGAAAGACCCAGCGGCGCGGGAGCAAGGGATCGTCGCTGAGGCTGAAGCCGGCGAGGTCGACGGTGGTGGCGGAGGCGTTGTAGAGTTCGACCCAGTCGCGCGCGACGCCGTCGTAGTCAGGCAGCGAGGCGTTTTTGGCGAGGACCTCGTTGAGGAGCACCTGGGTGCCGCCGGGACCGGCGGGGGCGGGGTTGGGCGAGCCCGGTGTGGGGATGGGGAAGGCGACGAGGTTGGTGGAGCCGTTCGGGCTGCGGCCCATGGACACGTTGACCGACTGGGGCCCGTAGTAGACAGAATCGATCAGGTTCACGTCCGCGTCAAACAGCCCGATGAGGCCCTGGTCATTGGCGAGGCGGAAGTCGGTGTGGTTGGCGCCGGCGTCGACGTTGCCGTCGGCGATGAGCAGCAGGAAGCCGCCGGGGGCAACGAAGGTCAGCGGGCCGATCTCATGCCGGATGGGGGCGGTCATGGGATTGTCGGTGAGGAATACGCCGGAGAGGTCGATCGGAAGGGGGCTGGGGTTGTAAATTTCAAGGAAATCGTCCGTGAACAGGCCAGCGGGCGCGGCCAGCCATTCATTGAGGAGAAGCGCGTGCGGGTCGCCCGTGGGCACGGTTTGATTGGGCTCGCCGAAGGTGGGGATGTTCAGCACCCAGACACCGTCGGCGTCGCGGCCGATCGAGTAGTCGGGCAACTGGACGCCGTAGGCAAGGGAATCCAGGAGACGCCCATCGGCGCCGAAGAGGTGGAGGTCGTCCCCTTCCTGGCGCAGGGTGAAGCCCAGGTGCAAGCCGGGGGGTGTGGCTTCAGCATCGGCGAACAGGACGACATAGTCGCCCGGGGCAAGGCTTGCGCCGGGCGGAAACACGAATTTCCGGGGCAGATCGCGGTTGTCCGTGAGGCTCATGCCAGCCAGGGAGACGGGGGTGGCGCCGCTGTTATGCAATTCCACGAGGTCGGGATGGCGTCCGCCCAGTTCGACGGCGGCATCATTGCGGGCGAGCACTTCGTGGATCCAGACACCGCGCGCGGCGCCGTTGACGGCCCACGTGCGGGACAGGGTGGGGCTGGCCGTCGGCTGCCAGACGCCGGCGGAGTTCTTGCCGAGGACGCCGACGCTGTAGACGCCCTGGGTGAGGCCGGCGAGGGCGATCGGGTTGGTGATGGAGGTTTCGGCGCCAAAGGAGCCCCCATTGAGCTGGTATCGGTAATGCGTCATGCCGGGACCGGCGACGGTGAGCGTGGCGTCGGCGCGCGGTGTCGGCGAGAGCGGTTCCCCGGCGACCGTGGCGCCGGGCGGCACAAACGCGCCCATGTCGAGCCCGTTGGGGCCGGCGCCGAGCGCGGGCGATCCCGGGGCGAGGTGCCAGTCGTCCGCGGGGTTGACGAAGCGCGGGTCGCCGCCCAGGTTGCCGGTCCCGGGGTGGTTGGTGCCGGAGAGCAGGCAGTAATCCACGGACAAGAACATCACGCCGTTCGTGAAGTGGAGGAAGTGCCGGCCGGCGTCAACATCCCAGAAAATGTTGCCATCCAGAATCGCCCCCGCACCGCCAGTGGCCCCCAAGCGCTGGGGTTCGCCAAAGGCGATGGCGGCGGCGGGTTCGGCGGCGGCGGCGTTGGTGCGGACGTGGGTGACGGTGTTGTTCTGGAGCACGGCGGAGGCGCCGTTCTTCAGGAGCAGGGCGTGGTCGACGTCGTGGAAGACGTTCCGGGCGGCGGCGATGGCGGCGCCGGCGTCGGTGGCGATGGCGAACGAAGCGTTGTCGCGCGGGGCATCCTGGTGGATGTTCATGAAGAGGTTGCCTTCGATATGGGCGTCGGCGCCGTTGAGGTCGAGGGCGTCGTCGTTGCTGCCGTGGAAGGTGTTGTCGAGGACTTGGAGGATGGGGCCGGGGCGTTGGCCGCCGGAGAACGCGATGATGTCGCTGTGGCCGGTGGCGGCGGCGAAGTGGTTGCTTTGGAGGATGACGTGGCCGCCGGGGGGCATGCCGACGCCGCGGATGACCTCGTTGTCGGCGAGGGCGGGGAAGACGCAATTGCGGATGATGGCCGACGAATAATACAGGTCCACCACGGTCCGCGTGGTGCCGGACCAGGCGGCGTGATCGATCAGCAGATTCGAGTTGTCGAGCACGATCGCATCCGCGGTGTCGGCGCCATCGAAGTCGACGTAGACGAGGCGATTATCCGCTTGGGAATCGTTGAAGTGGAGCCCGCCCCAGGTGGCGGCGGTGCCGGGCTGGCGGGTGAGGCGGATGTGCCGGTCGGCGGTGCCCTGAGCGAGCAGCTGGCCGGCGATGGAGATCAGGCCCCCCTGGTTGAAGTAGACGGTCGTGCCGGCTTCGAGGGTGAGGATGGAGCCATAGGGCACGAGGAGAGTGCCGGTGACCAGGTAGGGGCCGCCGGCGGCCGTCCACACCGGGTTGCCACTGACGGTGCCGCCGACGCTGACGACGGAGCCGTCATCGTGCCAAATGTCCATGGCCGCCTGCTGGGTGACCGCGCCGGCGGCGTCGAGGGATTCGACGGTGACGCGGTTGATGCCGGGCTGGAGAGGGAGGCTGGCGGCCCAGCGGGCTTCCCAGGCGCTCCAGGTGGCCAGCAGCCCGTTGACGCGCACGGCGCGGGTGGTGATGGCATTGGCGGAGCCGGCCAGGCTGACGCCGGGCGTGGGGGTGTAGTAGTAGCCGTTCTGCAAGGGGAGCGCCGTTTCCAGGGTGAGGTCGAGCGGGATTTGGGACAGCACGTAGGCGCGGCGGTTGGCCATCCAGGTCTTCATGCTGTTGATGTAGGTCGGATTGACCCAGGCCCCCAGCATGCGGTCCGTCTCCGGATTGAACTGCTCCGCGCTGAAGGTGGTGTCGCACATGCGCTTCAGTTCGGCGAAATACAGCGGCACAAAATCCGGCCAGCGCAGAAACCGGTTCACCACGGCATTGGCGGTGGCGGACCACAGGCTGCGGCTGCTGGAGACCCCCCCGATGCCGAAGTCGGTGTCGTGGTCGTGGGTGAAGATGAGGAAACGCGGGTCGCGGACGCCGGAATACAGGGAGAAGTCGTCGGGGTCGCCGTTGCTGCCGAGGGAGGTTTCGCCGTAGCCGACCATTTGCATGACGGCGAAGTAGCGGACCCATTGCAGCGGGTCGAGCACCTGTTGGACGGCAGCGGCGTATTGGGCGTCGGGGATGTTGTTGAGCACGTCGGTGAGACGGATCAGGTCCGTCCAGTCGTTTTCGCTTTCGTTGGACTGTTTGGCGTAGCCGGCGTTGATGTAGCTTTGGGGGGCGGTGCCCAGGTAAGCCAGGCTGGACGAAGGCCGCATGCACTTGTAGACGTTGCCGTTCGGATCGAGCGGGAAGTGGTTGTCCGCAAAGTCGGCGTTCAGGTGTTCGAGCAGCACGTAGGATCCCTGCTGGATGGACGTGGAGCCGCCGGCGAGGTTGACGCCGTTGACGCGGACCTGGACGGCGAGGGCTTCCTCGGCGGTGAGGCCGGCTTTGCGGGTCATGACGCTGCCGAGCACCTGGGAATACGTGTAGCGCGTGTTCAGGTTGATGTCCGTGCGCCCGTCCCAGCGGCGGTCTGAGGGGAACCCGACGTGGTAGTTGGGCGGGTAATAGCCGCGGCTGCCGGCGCCGCGGAAGCGGATGCTGATGTTGTAGCGCAGGCGGGTCTGGACGCGGTCGACGCTGACGAACGTGGCGTTCATTTCGGCATCGCTGGTCGGCTGGCTGCTCAAAAGCGCTGCCAGCACGCTGCGCTCGGTTTCCGTCATGATCAGGCGCAAGCACGGCTGTGCGCCGGCGCAGGTTTCATTGTCGACCTGGAACAACGCATTGCACGTCTGCGCGTAAGTCGTTCCGCCGGCCTGGCGCGCCGCCGCGGGCCAGGTCCGAATGTTGCCGGCGCCGTCCGAAGCCCACACGAAGAATTCGATGACCGTGCCGTGGGTCATGGGAGACAGGACGGCGCCATAAACACCGTCGCCTGCCAGCCCGTCGCCGTGCTGGCCGTCGTCGGCCATGGGGAGGCCGCTGAACTCGGGCGGCGCGGTGGTGCTGGCATTGCGGTTGGACAGGATGACGCTGACGCCGGCGGCGCTTTCATCGAGGATGCGGGCGGTGATGGTGACGGGGTCGCCGCTGGTGGGCACGACGGGAGCGTGCTGCACGTCCACGATCAGCGGGGCGATGTTGCCGGCGGCAGCCGAGTTCACGGCGCCGGGCGTGCCGTGGACGACGGCGCTGGCACGCCAGTTCTGGCCGTGCGCGTTGGGCATGGCCGCATTCACCAGTTCAAGCGACCGCCCGCCGCCGTCCGCCTCGGCCAGCCAATCCCACCCTTGCGGATACGCCACAGACCGGATGCGGACCGCCCAGTCGCCTTCGTCGGCGTAGTGAACGCTGTCGACACGGTTGCCCTCGGCGTCGTTCAGGTCGATGTCGTCGTCGTTGTTGCTCAAAATGCCGTCCCAGCCGCCGACGACGTTGGTGACAGCGGGGTATTTGGCCTGGAACACGGCAGGGTTGGCAGCGACGACGAGGTAGCCGCGGGCGGGGAGGGTGGCGTTGGTGAAGGTGAAGGCGACGCCGTCGCTGAGCGTCCAGCCGGTCAGGTTCACCGCCGCGGTGCTGGTGTTGTGCAGCTCGATGTATTCCTCGGCGGTGCTTTCCGAGGAGGGGTGGTACATGATCTCATTGATCACAATCCCGGCCTGGGGCGTGTTCGAGTCAAGGGTGTAAGTCCAGGGCGACGATGCCAGCGCGTTCTGGGCGGCGGAGAAATCATGGATGCCGTGGCTCGTGGCCCACGCCAGATGGACGGCGCCAGGGACGGTCAGTGGGACGAACTCGAACGTGTAGGGTCCGCGCGACGACCCGGTGACGCGGCTGGCCGGCTGGCCGTTGGCAAGGAGATCGGCGGCATCAACCCCGCCAACCGGCTCGCTGAACAGGACCCGGATTTCCGAGAGCGCGGCGAGCGTGGCCCCCGGGAAGGGATGGCGCGCGACCACGGCGGGGGCGAGAGTGTCCACGAGCGTGTAGAGCGCGGTTTCACCCGGCCCGGTGCCCGCGAAGGGTTTCGGGGGCAGTTCACGGTCCGCGATGGTCATGAGCGGGGACCAGGTGAGGCCGACCGCGCCTTCGGCGGGTTCGGAGAAGGTGAACACGTAGGCGGCGTTGGCACCGGTGACGCCGGTGGCGGGGAGGCCGTTGACGAGGAGGTCGGCCGCCTTCACGTTGTCGACGGGCTCGGTGAAGTTGACGGCGACCTGGGAGAGGCTGCTGACGGTGCCGGGAGCGGGGACGAAGGAGGCGATGGTGGGTGTGGTGGAAGCGACGACGAAGACGGTGACGACGCTCGAGGTGCGGGAGTCGCCGAGGTTGTCGGTGGCGACGGCTTGGAAGGCGTAGGTGCCGCGGGACTGGTTTTGCCAGACGTAGCTGTAGGGGGGGAGGGTCAGGGCCGGGCCGATCGGGGTGCCGTGGACGTGGAACTGGACGTTGGTCACCGTGCCGTCGCGGTCGGTGGCGGTGGCAGTGAGGGGGATGTTGGCCGGTTCGTTCACAACCGCATTGTCCAGGGGCGCCGTCAGGGTGACGACCGGCAGGCCGTTGGTGGTGATGCCGATCAGCTCGAGGTCGAAGCTGGCGTCGGAGCTGCTGCTGACGTTCTGGTGAACTTCGGCGGCCAGGAGGTTGAGACCCGACACCAGAGGGGTGGAAAGGACGGTGGTTTCGCGCCAGGCCCTTTCGTCCGGGGTCACGCTGGAGGCAGGGGTGAGGTAGTCGATGGCGCCGGCGGGCATGTTGTCGCGATACAGTTCGGTGCCGTTGAGGTAAACCACCGCGCCGTCGTCGCGCACCATGCGCAGAATGAAGGATTTGTAAAGGGCCGCATCCGGCACGGCGAAGGCCTGCCGGAAATAAAACGCCATGCTGCTGACGCCGCTCGAGTTGGTGGGGTTGCGACGCATGACGGTGATCTCGTCGCCGTCCCCGAAGCCCAGTTGGGCGAGACCATTGGACCAGCCGCTGTCATCATACGCCAGCGCGGCCCACGCGGCGCCCGGGTCGGCGCCGGTGTCGAGGTAGCGCCAGGCCGATCCCTGCGCCACGAGAACCCCGGGAGGCGCTGCCTCGAGGAAGAGCACGCTGACGGGGGCGGAGGTGGCCGAGAGGCCGAGGTGATCGGTGGCGACGGCGGTGAGGGCAAAGGTGCCCGCCTGGCTGTTGTTCCAGGCCACACTGAACGGGCTGGTCGAGTCGCTGCCGACATGGACGCCATTGGCATGGAACGCCACCTGGGCGACCGTGCCGTCGCTGTCGGCGGCGGCGGCGACCAGGACCACGTTGGTGGGCACCACGAAAACGGCGTTGTGGGGCGGGTCGGTGAGGGTGACCGTCGGCCGGTAATTGCCGTCGATGGTAACAGGGACGACCGCGGAGGTGGAGCGGGCGCCGAGGTTGTCGGTGGCGACGGCGTGCAGCGGGTAGATGCCGCCGACGGTCGCATTGTTCCACGTCACCTGGTAGGGAGCGACGGCGTCCTCGCCCAGCTTGGTGGCGCCCTGAAATACTTCAACCAAGACCACCGTGCCGTCCGCGTCGGAGGCGGCGACGCTGATGGGAACGTCGGCGGGCGCGTCAAAGGCCTGGTAAGGGGCCGGGCTGGTGATGAAGACGATGGGGGGCACGTTTTCGAACACGCCTTCGAGGGCGAAGTCGAAGCTGACATCGGAGCTGGTGAGCGAGTCCTGGTGGATTTCGACGGCGAGGACATTGGTGCCGGCGACGAGGGAGTTGGCGAGGCCTGCGACGGTGCCGACCGTGTTGTCGGAGGCGTTGGCGGACTGGACGGTATAGGTGATGGTGCCTGCGGGCATGGTGGGGGTGCGATACACTTCGTTCCCGTTGAGGTGCACCACCGCGCCGTCGTCGTAGAGCAGTTGCAGGTTCAACGCCGAGTAGAGGGCCGCATTCGTCACAACCAGAGTGTGCCGGAAGTAATACGTGATGTGTTTCGCCTTCGGATCCGAGCCGTAGCTGATGACGGTGGCTTCGTCGCCGTCACCGTAACCCAACTGGGCCGGCCCGGATTTCCAGGACGCATCCTCGAATCCTGCCGCCTGCCACGCGGTGCCTTGATCAGTGCCGTCGTCGAGGTATTTCCACGTGGCGCCGTGGGGCACCAGGGTGTTGGTGGCGGCGACGCTGCCGGTGGCGAAGATGTTGACGGGCGCCGAGGTGGCGGACTGGCCGACCCCGTCGGTGGCGACGGCGCGGAGGGTGTAGCTGCCGGCGGCGACAATCACTGCTCCCAGGCAAATCCAACAGCGTGCATCGGTTTTCATAAAAGTCTCTCGGTTCGAACGTCGTCGTCGGTCGAGCGCCTGGGCCGGTGCGTGTCCGGGCTTTCCCGGCCTGTTCTTGTACCACTCTACAGCAAGCGTGTCGCCAGTCGCTTTTTTGATTATCGACGGCAGCGCTGAAAACCAAAAGTGCTTCAACACAACGACTTGCCGAACAGAACGCGGGTGCGCCTCACGGTGACTACCCGCATGACTTGCCCAAAACTCTCACCCCCTCGTGCTTTTGACCCCAGGTGGCCTGCGCCGCGCATACCCGACGCGGACTTGTCGACGCCATCACCAGAGGCGGCCTGGAACCGTTGCCCCGGGAATTTGCCGGCCGGTTCGCTGAACTCCACGTGTGCGAATCCACCGGTGGGCAGGCCGCAGTGCTGGAGCCGAGCGTCGGAAATGACCCGGCCTACTCCTTGCCCCGGTACACGCGCACGTAGGCCAGGCCAATGACTGGCGCTACGCCGGGTTCGCTGCGCCGACTGGTTGGGCTTTCGTGTCTTCATGGTTCCTCAGAGGCCGGCAGCCGTACTGACCTCACGCCGCCACCCTGACACCTCGCAGACGAAGTGAAGGCAGAAATATGCCGGGCAGGAAAATCATCTCCCATCTTTCTGCCCGCCATCTTTCTGCCTTCTTTCGGGGCGTCGTCGTGGTCGCCCAGGACCGAGACCGACATGGAACACACCAAAGAACGCATAGAACACAAAGAACCGATCCGCTCTTCACGCCCTGTGCCCTGTGCCCCACTCGCGCCCGCATCTTCAGGCGTCTCTTTGTGTTCTTTGCGTTCTTTGTGGTTCATACGCAGCCCCGCCCCGCGCGCTGCAGGCCCAACTGCAGATAACAGGTGTCCGTCACCACGCCGGTCTCGCCCCGGATCCGCACCGTGACGGGACCATGCGGGTGACGGTCGGCAGGGAACATAAACACACCGCGGCCTTGCCCATCCAGGACGACCGTCGCCACGGTGGAATCCGAGCCGAACCCGCCGCCTGCTTTCCAGCATTTCGCCGTCACGCTCTTGAGGCCGGGAGCGGCCAGTGTGACGGATGTGTCTCCCTGCACCACGGCGCCATAATGACGAAATGGTGAGCTGAGGAGCTCTTGGCTTGTCTTTTGCACCATAGATCACTCGTCTTATAGTCACCTATGAAACCAAAGCCATCCTCCGTCACCCCGGCGAGTCCATCGACGATCGGCTGGGCAAAGGTTCGGCCGTCCTCACCAGCCAGTTCCCTGTGGGCCAGTGGCATGAGCTGGTGGGCGACGCGACGGTGCCGCCTTCAAGCAAGGTCCAGCCTGCCGTCTGTCTGAACGGGGTCGAAAACTGCAGTGTTTCCGCGACGCTCCTGACGGCGCCCCTGTTCGTCACAAGGGCTGGGGTTGCGAGGTGGGCTTCAGCGTCGGCGGAGCAAGGCGGCATGCTGTTCGGGCGGGCGCGCTTCGCTCACGGTGAGAGTGCAGGTTCCGATGGCCTTGCCGTTCAGGGCTTGAAGAGCTGCCCGAGCGCCTTCTGGCGTAGCCATGTTGACGAATCCGAACCCGCGCGGCCGACCGCTAATGCGATCAAGGGGGACATTCACTTCCGCGACATTGCCGTGAAGGGAAAACAAGTCCCGCAGTTCGTTTTCGGTGGTGGCAGCAGCCAAGTGACTTACGTAGAGCTTTGTATTCATGCTACACAATGGTGAACTGGACACTGCTTTCGATGATGCCCACCGCGATGGCGTAGCGGGTGAGACCCGCGGTGTCATGGATGCTGAGCTTCTCCATGAGGCGCTGGCGGTGTTTCTCCACCGTCTTGACGCTGATGCCCAGTTCGGCGGCGACTTGTTTGTTGGCCTGGCCCTCGGCAATGAGTTGGAGCACCTCCGCCTCGCGCGAACTCAGGCGGTGGTGCTTCTTCATCTGCAGTCCCGCTCGATTCGGCGAGTTCTCGTAATGATTGTGGAGGTGCTTGGCGATGGCAGGGCTGTAGAAGGTGTTGCCCTTGTGGACTTCCCGGATCGCCTTGGACAGAAAGTGGGAGGAGGTCTGTTTGACCAGGTACCCCGCCGCGCCCATCGCCGCCACTTGCTCGACGTAGGCTTCATCACTGTGCGCCGAGAGAATGAGCACCTTTGCGCTCGGGACCGCTTTGAGGATTTGTCGCGTGGCTTCCAACCCGTTGAGCAGCGGCATCGCGATGTCCATCACGACCACGGCCGGACGGAGTTTCTTGGTCAGTGCCACCGCCCGGCGGCCGGTATCCGCTTCACCAATCACCTCGAGATCGGGTTCGACCTCCAATAACTTTCGCAGACCCTCTCGCACTATTTCGTGGTCTTCCGCCAGCAGGACGGTGATACGTTCCATAGTCACTTGGAGTGTGGATCGGGCAGAGGCTTCATGGACGAATGTTCCGCTCCCCCGCCCGGCCGCGCCCGCCGTTGCCCAGCGGAATGTGCGCCTGGATGGTGGTGCCGTGGCCCGGCGCGGAGTCAACCGTGAACCTGCCACCGACCATTTCCACCCGCTCTCTCATGCCGAGCAATCCGAGACGTTGGTTCTTCCCGGCGTGCAGTACGCGTTCCACCGCGAAGGATTTGCCGTCGTCTTTGATGTGCAGGCAAACGGCATTCGGAAGTTTCTGGATGTTCGCCTCCACCCGACTGGCTTGCGCATGGCGAGCGACATTGTTCAACGCTTCCTGGGCGACGCGATAGAGCACCGTGCGCCGGGCGTTGTCCAATCCTTCCACCCCGGCGAAGGCCTTGAAACCAATGCGGATGCCCGTCTCTTTGCTGAAGCGTTTCATGAACGAATGCAGGGCGGGGATCAGCCCCAGGTCGTCCAACACTGCCGGGCGCAACTCGCGAGCGAACCGATGCACGATATCCACCGACTCTTTCACCAGCCGTTGAGTGCGCGAGATACTCCGGGTGAGGCCCTGGGTGTTGACCGCAGCCTCCGTTTTCAGAGTCGCCAGCCGAACATTAATGCCGCTCAGGACCTGGGCGATGACATCATGGAGTTCGCGGCTGAT
>JAFGQR010000129.1 GCA_016935555.1 Verrucomicrobiota bacterium | reverse complement strand
GTACGTCTCTTTCATCACCGACTCAATTTCACTCCAACCTCAACAATGGACTGTTGAAAGTGTTTAGGTACGACCCCAATGCCCGCTGAAAGTGTTTAAGTACGACCCAATGCCCGCTCACTGTTGAAAGTGTTTAAGTACGACCCCAATGCCCGCTCAAGAGGCGGCGTCGGCGCGGACCATGCGCAGGCCGAAGACGCATCCGATGTCGTTGCCCTGAGTGGTCTGGAACCTCACGGTCACCTTCGCCTTGCCCTGCACCACGGATTCGGGAACGGCGTAGCGAACGTCGAAGAACCGCATGGGGCCGCGGCGCTCAATGGTCTGGCGGCCGACGCGCTCGCCGTCCACGAGAATGTCGAACGTCCGGCGATGCAACCGGTAGAACGGCACCAGATCCACGTCCCCATCCCGGCCCACACCGCCCGTGCGAAAACACCCGGGCCGCCCCGGGAGCGGCTTCACCCAGTCGGCCACCGCCCGCGACGCGGTCACCCACACCGGCACGCCGTTTCCGCGGCGGCTTGCTTCGGGACCGAGATCGCCCGCCAGCACGAGCGGGCCCCACAGCACGGCCACGCGCCCCGGATTGTCCGGCACCGGCTCCAAACGCAAATCCTTGGGCAACGCAATCGACACCGTGTCGCCGGTCTTCCAGACCCGCCTCAGCCGCACATAGGTTCCCACGGCGGACGCCGGATGCGGCGCCGGGCGCCGGGCGCGGGCTTGGGCGGAAGGCGGTGCGGCAGGCTTTCCGGATGCGACGGTCTGCCCATTGACCGCCACGGCGAACGCATCGCCCGCCCATGCGGGCCGGCGCAGGGCCAGCGTGAATTCGCGGGGCGCAGCGGCGGTGAGTGTCAGGGTAGCCGATTGGCCTTCGGGGAAGTCCGTATCCATGGTGAATGTGAGGCCCGTGCCGGGCCATTGTGCGGTGGACGGCGCGTAGAGGTTGACCCAGAAGATGTCGCCGGACTCGTAATAGAGGCCTTCCGCGTGAAGCGCGTGGCTTTCCATGCTCGACCCGGTGCAGCACGTGAAGCCGCCGTCCAGCATGTTGCGCTCGTATTCGTGCTGCACACCGCGCCCCACCGGCACCATGTAACACGCCCAGCCCTCCTCCGGATCCTGCGACGCCAGGATGTGATTGAACAGCGCGCGCTCGTGGAAGTCGGCATAATGGGCGTCGGGCCGGAGCGCAAACAGTTTCCGGGTCAGCTTGAGCATGTTGTAGACGCAGCACGTCTCCGCGGTCCGCCCGTCGACGCGGTCGCTCAACCGGTCCGGCTCGCCACAATACTCGTCCTTGCCATGGCCGCCGGTGGCATAGGAGTGGTGTTGGACGACGCGGTCCCAGAAATAGGCTGCGGCGCAGAGGTCGCCCGGATTCCCGGTGAATCCGAAGCGGGTCAGGGAGCCGAGGAGTTTGGGCACCTGGGTGTTGGCATGGGTGCCGGCGAGCCGGTCCTGGTGGCGCTTGAGCGGGTCGGTGACCGCACGATGCTCAAACCGCCAGCTCAGATCCAGCCAGCGTTTGTCCCTTGTGTCCGCATAAAGATCGGCCAGGATGTCGTTCATGCCGCCGAACTCGGTGTTGAGCATGCGCTGCAGCTGGGCATCGTCGAGCCTGGACAGAACACCCTCAGCCCAAGCTGCGAACTTGACCTCCACTTCCAACGCCGTCCGGTTGCCCGTCCACCGATACGCATCCCGCAGCCCGGCGTAAGTCTTGTGCAGCACATACCACGGCGACCACAGCCCGTTCAAATCGAACCCGCCGGAACGGATGTCCCCACGCGCCACCTCCGCGAAGCGCTCCCGCCCGCCCGCCAGGGCGCCCAGATAACCGTCCCCGTGCCGGTCCTGGACCTCCTTCAATTCACGAACCACGTAGTCCGCGCGCTCCTTGAGCCGCGCATCGCCGGTGGCCGCCCACATCAGGCTGACCGCCGACAGGTAATGCCCGGCGATGTGGCCGGTCAACTGCCTGCCCTCCACCGCGTCCCAGCCCCCGTAACCCTTCGCCTTCGGCTCCAGCCCCGCGCGCTGCCGATAGCCCGCCAGCATCCGGTCCGGCTCGAGCGCCAGCAGATACTTCGCGTCCAGATCCTGCGCGCGCTTCAGCGGGCCGCCCGTCAGGCGCACCGCCGACAACGGCAGCGGACGGGCGACGTCGGGAATCACACGGGGGGCGGGCGCGGCCTGGGCCGGAGCGGCCGCCCCGAGGACCGCGCAGAGGCCGAGCGCGATCGACACGCGCCCGGCGGCGGCGGCGGGATGAGGTCTTCGCGTCGGAGCGCGGTGGCGGGTGTTGGGTTGCCGAGTGGCGTAATGGGGGATTCCGTTCATGGTCATGGGTGGCGTTACGGTCCTGGGGCGCCTCATCCGGGTCGGGGTCCCTGCGTCGGGCGTCTGGGCGTCACGGCCGCACCGCGACCCTTCTCACGAAGACGTTGGTCCTGAGGTCGGCGGCCGCCAGGGGCCGGCCGTTGACCACCACACGGTCGAAGACCACGTTCTCCACGACGTGGGCTTCGTCGAAGCCCTTCAGCTCGATCCGCAGCGGCGCGGCGGTGGCACCGATGTTCCTGAACGTCACCCCATCGATGTGGCCGCGGCCGGGATCACGAGACCAAAACGCCTTGTCGATCCACAGGGAAATCAGCCGCGGCGACTCCTCAATGCGCAGATTCTCAAAGCGCACGTTGCGGACGCGCGCCGCGTCGCAGTGATAGACGCGCAGGGTCCACTCGCGGCCCTTGTCGTGGATGACGTCGCAGTCGGCGAAGGACACATCGTCGACGTTCTCGCGGAGTTCGGCACCGATGCTCAGCGCGTGGGCCACTTCGTTCCACAACACGCAGTTCCGGGCTTCGATGCGCCTGGCCTCGCCCTGGCCCCGGTCGGTCTTCACCACAATCAAGTCGTCCAGCGTGCGCAGGAAGCAGCCGTCGACGGTCACGTCGCGGCTGTTGCAGATGTCGATCCCGTCCGAGTTGGCGCGGCAGCCCAGGATCTTCAGATTCGTGATCCGGACCCGGTCGGACTGGCGGACGGGCACGTTCCAGGTGCTGGCATCGCGCAGGATCACGCCCTCAAGTGTGATGTCCCGCCCCTGCACCAGGATCAGGTTCCGCGCGTGCGTGGGGCATCGGCTGCCGTCCACGATGCCGCGCCCGCGGAATGTGATGTTGGTGCCCTGGAGCACGAATGTGGGCGAGTAGTTGCGCAGACCGCTGTAACTGCTGATCCGATACGCCTCGTCCGGCCGCACCACGCCCCGCACCACCGCGCCGCCGGCGACGTAAACCGTCTGGTTATTGCTGACCACCACGTGGCTGACCTCGTGGATTCCGGGTCCGAAGAAGATCACGCCTGGGTCGCCGGGGCGCGGCGCCGGTGATTCCGGAGGATTGGCGAACAGGTGCAGGGCCCCGACCCAATTCCCGTTGACCTCGACCGTCAAAGGCTTGGTTTCGACAAGCGTCACGGTCAGGGTGTTGCCGTGCCAGACGGGTTTCACTTTCAACGAAGACGGCAGTATCCGGGCCGATCGGATGACGTTCGGGCAGGTCACGATGATCCTCACCGCGCCATGCATGTCGAAACAGGCGAACGACGCGCGCTCGAAGTAGTCGGCCGACTTGGCCTTGTCATCCATGGCTTTCCATCGCCGCGCCGGCTCGGCCGGTGCGACCCGGGCCACATACACCGGCACCTCCTGACCCTCGACGCGCACTGAATAATCCTTCGACAACTCCTCCCCAACCGGGGCCGGCCAGGCGCGCATGGCGGCGGCGCTGCCCGACACGGGACTGCATGAAAGGAACGCGACGGCCAGCAGCACAATACCCCCGGCCGACGCTGCGCCACCGGCGCCCCTTGGGCGGCCGCACAGCATTGTTGTCGGCGCGAGATGCATGACCGGACGAACCTATCCCAAGGCCCGCACATGCCAAGCGCAATGACGTGTTGCTATTCCACGGAGCCCCAGTGGAATCTGGACATTCAAGATGCATTTCGTCCTTTATTCGTGAGGGTTTTGTGGGGGTTTTGCCGTTGGTACTCCCGCCCCGAATTGAACGGGGATCCGCGGTTTAGGAAACCGACGCTCTATCCATTTGAGCTACGGGAGCACAGGCGCGACGGAAAACGCCCCTCCTGCAGGCCGTCCGTCCGCAGCACACTTCCATCATGGGATCGCCAAGGCCGAGGGGCAAGCGGTTTTCGGCAGCTGAGGAGCACGCCACGCAAACCGATCGCAGACCATGCGTTTGAAGGATCGGCGATCATGCCGGCTGGCTCGACAGGCACGCCCGGTCGATGCCGGCAAAGGCCCGCTTCACGGGCAGGGCGCCCGTTTGCAGGAGCGCTCCCACAAACCGGACGGTGAGCGGGGCGATGCGAGTCAGCTGCAGCTGTGTGGTGTTATGGGGCACCTGATCCACCGAGTACCAACCGTGGTCCCAACCGCCCCAGCCGAGATTCATCCAAAACTGCCACGGATCGGTGCGTCTGTTGTATGCGCCGACGACCCAGGCGGGCTTGCCCGACTCCAGTTCCAGGCTTTCGGCCCCGGCCAGCTCGAGCGGCCGCAGCCAGTCGAGTTCCTGCGCCATCTCGTCGGCGCTCCTCGCCCATACGGAGGCGTCGGGATGGTAGCGATAGTGATCCTCCAGCGCGCGTTCGGCTGCGAAGAGATCGCTGCCGGACAAGGCCAGCCCGTAGTTCATGCCGACGCCAATGTCCACCTGCAGGCAGAGCGAGTTGATAAACGCTCTCGTCCCAAAAGCCCCCTGCTGAGAGAAACCCCATTCCCTCGGACGGCGCGTAAAGGTATTCCAGGGAACCGATGTCGCTGCCGGCCGCGTCCCAGGCATTGGTCCACCTCCAGGAGTTGGCGCCCCAGGCAGGCATGGGATTCATGTCCAGCCGCGCATGGACGCGGCCATCCAGCCACCGATAGAGGTAGTCGGTACTGGCCGTTCCCATCCCGCGATCGGGCCACCGCCAATAATACATGATTTGGGCGGTGGCGGTGGCGATGCAGCCGACGACGGTGTGGATCCCCGAGGCCAGGGGCAGGTCCGGACATTGCTGGTTGTAGGACCAGCCCTGACTCCATTGGGATTTCATCGGCAGCGCCAGGTAGCGGTCGGGCACTTGGGGATCCGGAGGATGGGGAGGGGTGGGTAATTGGCTGGGGAGTTGGGGCGCATGCACTGCGCCTCCACGTTGCTTTCCGGGGTTCTGGAAGGCCTGTTTCTGGCTACGTTTCGCGCTCCAAAGATCCTCTGGAAAAGCGAACGCAAGAATCCAAGATTGCCTTTTCCATCACGATCTTTAATCTCGACCCCATCGGCGGCAAAGCGGACCGTGGCCTCTCCGGCCTCGATGATCGCACCGGACGGACGGGGCGGAGGGGACGAACGGGCAGCGTTTGCCAGGTCGGTCGTGTGGGTCAGGGCGGGGCGAATGGTTCAGGAGGGCGGGTGCCGCTGGCAGGCGCGGGCGGCCAGGCGCGCGCGGGTCATGCGCTCACGCAGGCCGCCCTCGCTGAGGAAATCCTGTTCGAGCCGGCGGATTTGCTGGTCCAGGAGGTAATTGGTTTGGTGGATCAAGCTGATGATGATATTGGCCACCACCGGCGCAGGGCGGGTTTCGATGAATTCGCGGAACAGCTCGTAGGAGACCGGCCTGCGCGAGCCGAGCTTGCGTACATAGAGTGCTTCTTTCGAGTCCTTCTCCCACTGGGCACTGCCGCGGGTGCGCAGGAAGTCGCGGTAGTCTTCCAAGAGTTCTTCGAGGCTGGCGCGGGCAACGTTGGTGAGCTTGATCTCGGTTTCCTTCGAGGTGCCGCTGGCGCGGCTTCCCTCGAGGATGTTCTGCTTGCCCGACCGGGCGGCCTGGATCATCTGGTCACGGGTGCGGCTTCGCCTGTCAACGAACCGGTCGCAGAAGCGCACGGTGGCATCGAAGAGAATGCGGGGCTTTTGGAAAGAGAGCAGGCTCTCGTAGCCGCCGTGGGGCGGGAGCACACGCTTTGACCCGGACAAACGGGACGGAGGAGACTGACGTGCGGCGTCGGTCCTGTCAGTCTGGTGAGTCGTGTTCGATTGGCTCTTCATCGGGCCACCCCGTCCACCATCTTCTCCGTCTGCTTCTCCAATTTCCAGATTTTTCGGCCGCCCCTTGCGCGGCCTGCGACGGACGGAGGCTTTCCGCCGGAGACGGTTTATGGTGGACTGGGCCGCATGGCTGTGGGGCAGCAATGGTTGTTCGCGCCCGCCTGTCCGCTGGTGGACCGGCTGGGACGCGAGTTTTTCCGCAGGACGCCCGCGCATCCTGGGGTGTATGTGATGCGGGACGCCAGGGGCGCGGTGGTTTATGTGGGCAAGGCGAAGAACTTGCGGGATCGGCTGGGGAGCTATCGCGTGGCGAACCCGGAGCGGGTGTCACGACGGCACCTGCGGCTGATGCGCGAGGTGGTGCGGATTGACGTGGAACTATGTTCCAATGAATCGGCCGCGCTGGTCCGCGAGGCGACACTGATTCGCGAGTTCAAGCCCAGGTTTAACCGCGCAGGGGTGTGGCCCGGCAGGGCGCGGTTTCTGACGTGGCGCCTTGGGGGGGGCACCGCGCAGTTTTGCGTGCATGAAATCCCGCCGTTGGGCTGGGAGCGATTCGGTTCGCTGGGCGGCTACGCGCGCCGGCTGCTGGGTTCGGTGGTGAGGCTGGTCTGGGTGGCGCTGCATCCGCAGGCCGGGTTCAGCGCCCTGCCCGAAGGCTGGGCCCACGGCCGGTTTGCGTTGCCGGTGACGGTGGGCTGCGGCGGGAGGACGTCCGAACTGCAGGCGGCGTTGGGGGAACTTTTCTGGGGACAGGCGGAGGCGTTTGGGGCATGGGTGAGGGGTTGTACGGAAGGGCGGCTGCCGGCGTTCGACGAGGCTGCGATGCGTGTGGACGTTGAGGAGGTGGAGAGCTTTGCGGGCAGCCATCGGAATGGGGGTGCGAGGGGCAGGCAGCTGGCGTTGCTTTAGGCGATCCGACCAGGTCCAGGGCAAGCGTGGGTTCAAGGATTCTGTGCTCGATATGTGCTGGGAGGCGGCATAGGGTGGGCTTGCCAACCGCGATGCCTGTCAAACCTCATCCATCGCCCACACGAGTTGCCGACGTCCCCCCGGAAGTCACGGGGCAGCCCCGGCGGGTGGTGGTGGGCGGGGTGACATGGCGCGACACGTTTGCGGCGTTAAAGCACCGCAATTACCGGTTGTTTTTCGCGGGGCAATTCGTGTCCGGGATTGGGGGCTGGATGCAGAGCACGGCGCAGGGGTGGCTGGTGTATCAGTTGACAGGATCCAAGGTGCTGCTCGGGACGGTGGCGGCGGTGGGATCGCTGCCGTTGCTGGTGCTGTCCGTCTGGGGAGGGTCGGTGGCGGACCGGCATTCGAAGCGGACGGTGATTTTGTGGACGCAGACGGGGATGATGGTGCTGGCGTTTGTGTTTGCGGCGCTGGTCTGGGGAGGGCGGGTGCAGCCATGGCACATTCTTGTGCTGGCCGCGCTGGGGGGGGTGGCGATGGCGTTTGACATACCGGCCCGGCAGGCGTTCACAGTGGAGATCACCAGTCGCGAGGACCTCATGAACGCGGTCTCGCTGAACAGTTCCATTTTCAACGCCGCGCGCGTCATCGGACCGTCGGTGGCGGGGTTTCTCATGGCGCAGGTGGGCATGGCCTGGTGTTTCTTGCTCAACGGAATCAGCTTCCTCGCGGTCATGGCCGGATTGATCCTGATGCGCCTGCCGGCGTTTGTGCCGCCGGCGGGGCGGTCGTCGACGGGACGCCATGTGCTCGAGGGGTTGGCCTATGTGGCGGGGCACCGGCGGGTGCGTCTGCTGCTGGTGCTGCTGGGCGTGGTCGGGGTGTTTGGGTGGTCGTACTCCGTGCTGCTGCCGGCCTACGCGACGGACATTCTGGGGGTGGGAGAGCGGGGTTACGGCGCGCTGCTGAGCGCGAACGGTTTCGGCGCGCTGCTGGGCGCCCTGACGGTGGCCACTTATGGAAGCCGGGTGCCGCCCCAGCGGCTGGTGCTCGGCGGCGTCTGGGTCTTTTCGGGCATGTTGCTCCTGCTCGCCGCGGTGCGCTGGTATCCCCTGGTGCTCGTGTGCCTGGCAATGGGCGGCTGGGGAATGTTGCTCTTCTTTGCGACAACCAACACGCTGGTTCAGACCAGCGTCTCGGATGCGATGCGAGGCCGGGTGATGGGCATTTGGACGCTGGTGTTTGGGGGAACGATGCCGCTGGGCGGGCTCGAATCGGGCCTGCTGTCGCAGGCGGTGGGCGTGCCGTGGGCGGTGGCCATCGGCGCGCTGGTATGCGCGGGAACGGGCCTGGCGGCCTGGCACGCGACACGGCGCAAGATGCGCGTGGCTGGCAAGGGCAAACGTCCCCAAGTTGAGCGCGAATCGGAACCATGAAGCCGCCTTCCCCGCATGCGGTTTCATGGGAAGCCGACCCCTGCCACGCATGCGCATCGAGTCCTTGAACCTTCGGTGCTTGAATCCCGCCCGAGAAGCGGGACCGCGCTCCGGGAGTGGAGCGGCGCGCGGCATTTGCGTTTCCGCTTTCAGGACTTGACCCCGCGGCGCGCGATGGGGCAAAGAGGATGCAGTGAACCACACAGCCAGCGGGGAGCCGAATCCCGGAGCCGGCGCCGGGCGGGACGGGGAGGGCGCGTCGCCGATGGGCGCCCATTACCACAGCCTGTTCGAGCAGGCGGCCGAGGGCTTTTTCCAGACGACGCCGGAGGGGTATTTTCTCCTGGCCAATCCGGCACTGGCCCGGATCAACGGATACGAGTCCCCGGCGGAAATGATGGCCTGCCTCACGAACCTGGCGGAGCAACACTATGTGAACCCGGAGGACCGTGCGCGTTTCCTGCGCGAGATCCAGAGACGCGGCTCCCTCCAGGGGTTCGAAACCGAGGTCTATCGCAAAGACCGCACCAGAACC
This sequence comes from Verrucomicrobiota bacterium, assembly GCA_016935555.1. Lineage (GTDB taxonomy): Bacteria > Verrucomicrobiota > Verrucomicrobiia > Limisphaerales > JAFGQR01 > JAFGQR01. The sequence continues at coordinate 83,423 of JAFGQR010000129.1, read as the reverse complement.
TGGATCTCCATCACCGCCCACGTCGTGCGCGACGCCACAGGCCGGGTGCGCTGTTTCGAGGGCAGTGTCCAGGACATCTCCGCCCGGAAGCGGGCGGAAGCGGCCCTGGCGGCGTCCGAGAAGCGGCTGCGGCTGACCTGGGAAAGCTCGCTGGACGGGATGCGATTGGCGGATGGCGACGGCCGTGTCGTCATGGTCAACAACGCGTTTTGCCGTCTGGTGCAGAAGCCGCGCGAGGATCTCGAGGGGCGGATGATGAGCGTGCCTTATCCTGCGGACCGAGCGGAGGAGATTCTCGGCAAGCATCGCCGGCGGTTTGCGGACCGCTCGCTGCCGCCCCACCAGGAGACGGATGTGGTGTTGTGGAACGGGCGGCGCCTGGTGTTGGAACTGAGCAATTCGTTTCTGGAAATACCAGGGGAACCGGCTCTTCTCCTCAGCGTGTATCGCGACGTGACCGCCCGCAAGCAGGGCGAAATCCTCCTGCAGCTGCAACACGATCTCACCTCCGTGCTGAGCCGGACCGCGGACCTCGAACTCGTCCTGGCGAAGATCCTCGAACTGATGGGCCGCATCCACGGAGTCGAGGGCGGCGGCGTGTATCTCGAGAACCCGGACGGAACGGGGTTTCAGCTCGCGGCGCACCGGGGGGTGTCGCCGGAGTTTGTGGCGCGGGTGGCGTTTTATCCTGCGGCGTCGGCCGGGCGGAAGCTCGTTCAGGGGCAACCGCCGTTGTATGCGTTTCCCGAAGCGTTGAGGCAGCGGTTGGAGCCGTTGCTGGCAGAGGAGGGGATTTTGGGATTGGCGGTGGTGCCGCTGCAGCACGAAGGGCGGCTGGTCGGCGTGCTGAACCTGGCCTCGAGGTGCTACGCGGAGATGCCGCAGGCTTCGCGGCCGCTGATTGAGGCGATCGCCAGCCAGGCGGCCAGTGTCATTGTGCGCATCCAGGCCGAACAGCGGCTGGCGGCAAGCGAGCAACGCTTTCGTCAGGTCGTCGAACAAGTCCGCGAAGTGTTTTGGATGCGGGATTTGGGCATGGAACAACTCCTCTACATCAGCCCCGCCTACGAAACCATCTGGGGGCGGTCCTGCGCCAGCGCCTACGCGAACCCGCGTTCGTGGCAGGAGTGCATTCATCCCGACGACCGGGTGCGAATCGCGGCGATGACGACGCCCGACCAGATCTCGCGACAGTACGATGTGGAATACCGCATCGTCCGCCCCGACGGCGCGCTGCGCTGGATTCGGGACCGGGCGTTTCCGGTGCGCAACGCGCGGGGCGAGGTCGTTCGCGTCGCGGGGTTTGCGGAGGACGTGACGCAGTACAAGCACATGGAACGTCAGATCCTCGAAATCAGCGACCGCGAACAGGCGCGCGTGGGGCAGGATTTGCACGACGGCCTCTGCCAACAACTGGTCAGCGCCGCGTTCGACATCAATCGGCTCGTCCAACGACTGGCAACCCGTGCGCCGCCCGAGACCGGCCTGGCGGAGCGGATCGCGGCGCTGATCGACCAAAGCATCACGGAATCGCGCCGGCTGGCGCGGGGGCTGTACCCGGTGAAGCTTGAAACCGAGGGGCTGGCGGCGGCCCTGGAGGAGCTGGCGGCAGCCACCCGCGCGCGTGCGGCCATCGCGTGCGAGACGCGCTGTTCCAGCCAACTGCGCCTCGCCAACCACGCCGCGGCCACACACCTGTATCGCATCGCGCAGGAGGCGGTCAACAACGCCGTCAAACACAGCGGCGCCCGCCATGTGACCGTCCACCTGAACGCCTCAGCCCGGGAACTGCGCCTCGAAATCCGGGACGACGGACGGGGCATGCCCCCGAACCCGGGCGCAGCCACCAGCATGGGAATGCACATCATGAGCTACCGCGCCCGCAGCCTCGGCAGTGTGATGGCGATTGGCCCGGCGCCCGGCGGAGGCACGGTGGTTTCATGCTGCGTTCCGCTCGACCGACTCTGACGAGCGCGGCCTCACCCCGCCCGGGACGAGAGCGCGGCGGCGCAGGGCATGGATGCCGCTTGACGCCTGGTCGATACACGGGAGCCGGGAACCGCCTGATGCAGCCGGGCGGATTTGTTCCGGGGCACGGGGCGGGGCCGGGCGCAGAGTTCTTGACGGTCACTCGACAGGCTGCCACAGTGTGCGGCACACGATTTGTTGATCCGTCAACAGCCATGGGCACAGGGCCTTGAAATCTCCGACATCCAGCAGCCGGATTGTGGTGGTGGACGATCACCCGATGGTGCGGGAGCGGCTGGCGGAGGTGATCGCCCATGAGAAGGACCTGGCCCTGTGCGGCCAGGCGGAAAGCCGCTCCGAGGCGCTGGACGTCATCCAAGCGGCCCAGCCCGAACTGGTGGTCATCGATCTGTCGCTCAAAGCCTCGAACGGCCTCGACCTCGTCAAGGACATCCGCGCCCGCTGGCCCGGCATCCGGATGCTTGTCGTCTCCATGCACGATGAATCCCTCTACGCCGAGCGCGTCATCCGCGCCGGGGCCCGCGGCTACATCACCAAACAGCAAGCCACCCGCGACATCCTCACCGCCATCCGCACCGTTCTCGGCGGCGAACTCTACCTCAACCCGAAGGCTGCCTCGCAGATCGTCGCCCGCATCACCGGCAATCCCGCCGCCCCGGGCGCGCACCCGGCCGACGTGCTGACCGACCGCGAACGGCAGGTCTTCGAACTCACCGGCCACGGCCTGAGCATCCGCCAGATCGCCAGCCAACTGCACATCGAGCCCAAGACCGTCGAAACCTACCGGGCCCGGATCAAGGACAAACTGGGGTTGGGAAGCGGCAGCGACCTGCTGCAGTTGGCGATTCGCTGGAACCGTGAGGATTGAGCCGGGGCAGCCTGTGTAGGGCCGGGCCTTACACTCCTTGGCTCGCTTGTCCCGACAGACACGCCCCCCGCGGCGTGATATGTTTGCAACCAGTTCGCCCATCCAACATCCCTGGGTCCGGACCATTTTGGGCGTGGGGAGGCGCCTTGGAGCGTGACCAGAGGGCTTGGGGGTATTGAGCGACGCGCTGGCAGCCGGGCAACCTGCATCAGGTCTGCTTTGGAGCAGGACGATGGGCCCTCTGCATACCCGGTTCGCCAGCCGTCGCCGCTTGGCGCGAGAGGAGAAGTCCGCCAGAGTCTGTTGAATGCCGCCTGGCGCGGCCCGGCGACAGCACGGTGAACGCCGCCGGTTTCGGGTTGTCAGGAGCCACGGGACCCGATATGAATCGGGCATGAAACACAACCGTTGCCGGATTGGATTGGGCTTGCTGATGGTCGCCGGTTCCATGGTTTCCATGCGGGCTGCCGACGGTGTGGTTTACGAGGGCAGGGACGGTCCTGGATTGGGCAAGCACATTGTGCTGTTGTCGGGGGATGAGGAATATCGCTCGGAGGAAGGTCTGCCGATGCTGGGCAAGATCCTGGCGGTTCGGCACGGGTTCACGTGCACGGTGCTGTTCGCCATTCATCCTGGCGACGGCACGATCGACCCGACCATTGTGACCAACATGCCCGGCATGAACGCCCTGGACGGGGCCGACCTGTGCGTGATGTTGCTGCGCTTCCGGAATCTGCCGGAGTCGCAGATGCGGCCTTTTGTGGATTACGTGAATGCGGGCAAGCCGATCGTGGGGCTTCGGACCAGCACGCATGCCTTTGCCATCGGCGACGCCAAAAGCCCGTATGCGCGGTATGACTGGCGTTCCAAGGAATGGCCTGGTGGTTTTGGGCAGCAGGTGTTGGGCGAAACGTGGGTCAACCACCACGGCAACCACGGCAGGGAAAGCACCCGCGGCGTGCTCAATCCCGCGTTCAAAGACCACCCGGTTTTGCGGGGCGTTACGGACATCTGGGGACCCACCGACGTCTACGGGGTGGTGCATCTGCCCGCGGACGCTCAGGTGTTGGTGTGGGGACAGGTGCTCAGCGGCATGCGCCCGAGCGATCCGCCGGTGACGGGGAACAAGAACAAGCCGATGATGCCGCTGGCGTGGACCCGGATGCACACCGGCGAGCGGGGCAAGGCGGCAAGGATCTTCACGACCACCATGGGCGCCTCGGTGGACTTGGCGAGCGAGGGGTTGCGGCGGCTGATGGTCAACGCGTGCTATTGGGCGGTAGGCCTCGAGAACCGGATTTCGGAGCGCAGCGATGTCCGGTATGTGGGCGACTATCAGCCCACGTATTTCGGGTTTGGCAAACACGTCAAGGGGCTCAAGCCATCCGATCACGCGCTCAAGTAGGCCCACGGAAGCTGGAAGGTTCTTGCGGTTCCTGGGAAGGGCGAACCTCCAACCTGTGGACGCGCATCGGGGCCAGGCCATGAACCGGCTCGGGGGCGAACACCGAACATCCAACACCGAACGCCCAACGCCAAATGCCGAAGAGCTTGCGCACGCGCCATGCGATGTTGGACGTTGGGCATTTCCGGGTTGAGGTTCGTCGTGCCGCGGTTCATGGGTGGACGAAGGCCGCTGGCGCCGCGGCCCGGTCACTTCGCACGCCGCCGCTTGGGGGGAGTGCGGCGCAGCCGGGCGAGGGTTTCCCGGCAGATGACGTCGACGGCGAGCAGGCGGCCGATGCCGTGGTCACCGCTGGACAGCAGGCCGGATTCGGGTCCGAGGAATTGGGCGCCGCGGGATTTGAGGATGGCGGCGTTATGTTGGGTGGCGGGGTGGAGCCACATATGGGCGTGCATGGCGGGGGCGATGAGCAGGGGGGTATGGGGATTCAGGGCGAGGGCGATGCAGGAGAGGGCGTCATTGGCCAGGCCGAGGGCGAGGCGGGCGATGACGTGGGCGGTGGCGGGGGCGATGAGCAGCAGGTCGGTCTCCCCGGCCAGCGCGATATGAGGCGGCTGCCAGGCATCCGTCTCGTGGAAAAGGTCGGTGACCACCGGATGGCGGGAGAGGGTTCTGAACGGGAGGGCGGTGACGAAGCGCTGGGCGTGGGCGGTCAGCACCACGTGGACCTCGCAGCCTTGGCGGGTGAGCTGGCTGCACAGGTCAACCGCCTTGTGGGCGGCGATGGACCCGGTGACGCCAAGGATCACATGGGGATGCTCCCTCTGGGTGCCTGGGTTGCGTCGGCGGGAAGTCGATGCGGGCCTGGGTGTTTCCGGCATGGTTCAGCGATGGGGGTTGACGGTGGCGATGCGTTGCGGGCGAAGCTGTTCGGCGGTGAGAATCGCCCGGGCGCGGCCGAGGTCGTCGTCCGGACTGGCGCTCAGGATCAGGTAATCAAAGTCGCGCCATCGTTCGAGCTCGGCCCGTGCGGTTCGGAGGCGCCGCTGGATGGCGCGTTCGGGGTCGGTGCCCCGGCCCCGGAGGCGCTGCTCGAGCGCGGCGAAGGAGGGTGGGGTGAGAAAGACAGTGACGAGCGCGTTGCGCAGGGCCGGATGCGCGGCGGCCCGGGCCCGGACGGCGGCGGCGCCCTGCACGTCGATGATCAGGAGCACATCGCAGCCGCGGGCGAGCCGGTCGGTCACTTCGCGTTCGCGGGTGCCGTAGCGGTGGCCGTGCACGGTGGCGTGCTCGAGGAACTGGCCGGCCCGAACCTGGCGGCCGAACACGGCGGGACTCAGAAAATGATAGTCGACGCCATCGCGCTCGCCGGGGCGCGGCGTGCGGGTGGTGCAGGTGACGGCGCGTTCGAGGCCGGGGCAGGTTTGGAGCAGACGCTGGCCGAGGGTGGTTTTCCCGCCACCGGACGGGGCGGAGAGGATGAGGAGGAGCGGTGCGCGGGCCATGTGGGCGGCGGCGAACAGGCAGGGGGGATGCATGGTCACTCGACGTTCTGAGCCTGCTCGCGGAATCTTTCGAGATCGGCCTTGAAGGCGACGACATGGTGGGCGATGGCGCTGTCGTTGGCCTTGGAGCCGATCGTGTTGATCTCGCGGTTCATTTCCTGCGCCAGGAAGTCCAGGGCGCGTCCGATGGAGTCGCCGGACTGGACGCAGGCATCGAACTGGTGGAAATGGCTTTGGAGGCGAATCAACTCCTCGGAAACGTCCGAGCGGTCCGCAAAAAAGATGACTTCCTTGAGGACGCGGTCGTCGTCCAGCTCCAGCTTGTCCAGCCCGGCGCTCCGGATGCGGGTCAGCAGCTGGTCCCGGTAAGAGATCTGGACTTTGGGGGCGAGTTTTTGGATTTTGGCGACGGCCTGACGCATGGCGGCGATGCGGGTGCGGAGATCCTTGAAAAGGTGGGAACCCTCCCGGACGCGCATGGCGACGAGCATGTCGATCGCCTGCTGGAGCGCCTTGCGGATCATCGGCCAGAAATCCTCCGCATCCGCCATCTCCTCGCTGGCCTGCAGCACACCCGGCGCGCGCAGCACCATGTCGAGGGACACCGGCCCGGCCAGTTTGAGTTCCTTGGCGAGGCGGGTGAACTCGGTGGCGTAGGACTTGGCGAGTTTTTGGTTCAGATGCATGCGCGCACTGTCCCGGCCCTCGGCCGCGTGCAGCGACACCCGGGCCGTGACGCGCCCGCGGGCGATCCGTTGGTTGAGTTCGTCGCGAATCTGCGCTTCGAGCACCTCCAGCTCGCGGGGCAGGTTGACGAACACCTCACTTTGTTTCCGGTTCACAGAACTCAACTCCACCGTGACCTTCAATCCGTTCCTGGAACACTCGCCCCAACCGTATCCGGTCATTGATCTCATGGGATTCCAAGCATGCCACGACACACGGCGCCTGGCGACTCATTTCTCCGGCATCCCGGGCGCACGCGCCCCTGCCTCCCCGGGGTGTCGGTCGGGCTCGGAACGCACAAGCGCCCTCCCGCATCGGAGCGGGCCCGCCTCGGGATGCGAGCGACGACGCCCTGGAATCTCCCGGCCGGCCGCCCCGCTTCGTGGCGTGACGCGGCCTGAAGCCTGCGCGCCGTCACCCACAACCCTCGGAGGCGCCCCGGGTGCCCGGCGTTCAAGGGCGACGGTTGATTTCGCGGATGGCGGCCAGCGCGGTCCGCAGGTCGCCGAGGGTGGGTTCGGCCATGACGAGGGCGTCGGGGGCGACGGTCAGGTTCTGGGCCATAAGCACGGAGCCGTCGGTCATGTGGATTTCAAAGGACGCAGCCGCCGCCCGCAACGGCTGCAGCAGCCAGGCGGCGACGTCGGCCTGCTCGTGATGAAAGTGGCGGACGCCATGGAGCACGGAGCTGACGGTGAGCTTGCGGCTCGTGATGCCCCGGATGTCGCCTTCGAACCATTCCCCATTCTGCAACAGCACGCCGGTCCGTGCCCCCAGGTCCGCCAGCGCGACCGCCTCCCGCGGCGGGCGAAAGACAATCCAGGCCAGCTGGTGCCAGAGCAGGGACAGTTCCTTGCCATTGGGTTGGCGCAATTTGATCTGGCGTTCGTCCAGGGCTGCAATGGCCCCGCTGAGAAACGTGCCGCTGCGCAGCAATATCCCGCGGCTCAGGGGCACAGGACGGGACGCTGCCGCCGCCGCCTCCACGTGCGCTTTGATCTGCGGGATGACAGGCCGGAAGAACCGGGTGGCGGGAATGATCTCCATGGCCTGGCTGGGGCTCGACCAGCCAAGCCGCACCGAGGCGGAACCGCCGCCCTCGCGGTATTCCAGTCGCAGTCCATACCGTTGCCCGGCTTGCAGCGGCATGCCAGCGCGCTCTCTCGCCGCGTCTTTCTTCAGAGGCAGACGCGGCATCGGCCGGCCGTCGATCCAAAGCTGCGCCGTGTCGTCGGCGTCCCAGTGGAAATGGTGGGGCTCCGTGCGCCTGGGTTCGACCTGGCCCGTCCAGCGGACCGCAAACTGGTCCTTGCCGAGGCGCTCGTCGGGGGCGCCCAGGCCCCAAGCCCAGTCGATTTTTGAGTCGACCCGGACGAAGCGCGGATGGGCGAGCGAGGGCTCGGCGAAGTATTCGCCCTGGAGACCGTTGGCGGTCAGTTCCATGTTATCCAGCCAGCCGGTGCAAGGGCTGCCGGCATTCCGGTTGGCAACCGTGAGGCCGGCCTCGCACTCCCGCGCCATGGGCACCCTCATCCGGCCGAGCGGCTGCCATTGGCGGCCGTCGGCGGATTTGAAGGCGTCGATGTCGTGCTGGTCTTTGCGCAATTTGATCCAGACCGGCGCGGGTGCCGGCTGGGTGACCTTGATCTCGGCGCTCTTGCCCCATTCGGTCCGGCCGCGGAATGACAATGTGCCGTCCGCCTTGACGAGCAGAGCGGCGAAACGGCTTCGATCCCGGCGCGTTTCGCGCAGCATGATGCCGACGCTGCCCTGGCGGTCGCTGCTGGCCACCCTGGTGACGCGGGCCAGCAACTGGCAGTTGCCCTCAAGCCGGGTGCTGACGAAATGGCAGCCATCGGCCTGCCCGCCGATATCCCCCCCGCCGCCGTGCAGACACCACTTCCCGTCCAGGCACCCGGTGCTGCCCGCCACTCCGACGCCGCCCACATCCCCGGCAACCCATCCTTCAGCGTCGAATCCGCCGTAAACCGGCGCTCCGCCGGTGTCCGGCACCGTGACGCGAGCGACCCGGGCGAGGGGCACGGAGAGCGGGGCGGCGCCCTGGCGCCGGACAACCAGCGAGCCGTTCTCCCCGAGGCCAACTTCGCCCTCGATCCACTGGCCGTCCACGGTGCGCACCCAGCCGGCTGCGGCCTCGGCTGCCAGGAACAGCGAGACCAGCGTGCCGCCAAGGGTTGTCCAATGTGCCTTCATCAACCGCTCGCGCCGCCGGCCGGCCCGGCCGGCGTCCGGTGAGTTGGACGCGGAATGCGCCCGTGAATTCGATTGCCAATCCGGCCCGGGGACGGCTACTGTGCATCCCCATCATGAACACGTTACAACACTCGGTCACGTCACGTCGCCATTTCCTGAAGTCCTCCAGCGCCGCCGCCCTGGGCGGGGCTCTGGCCAGGCCGTGGGTCCTGACCGGCCGGGCGGCCGAGGTTTCGCCGGGAGACACCCTCAAAGTCGGGCTGATCGGCTGCGGGGGACGCGGGACGGGGGCGGCGGCGCAGGCGCTGCAGACAGGGGAGAGCGTGATCCTGACGGCGTTGGGGGACGTGTTTGAGCACCAGGTGCAAAACAGCCTGAGGGTGTTGAAACGAAAACCCGCGCCGAAGGAAGGCGAACCCCCGGCGCCGCACTACAGCGACCGGGTGAAGGTGGATCCCGACCACTGTTTCGTCGGGCTGGATGCGTACCAACAAGTGATCGACAGCGGCGTCGATGTTGTCGTGCTCGCGGCCCCGCCCGGATTCCGCCCCTTGCACCTCAAGGCGGCCATCGACGCGGGCAAGCATGTCTTCGCCGAAAAACCCATGGCCACCGACGCGCCCGGCGTCCGGTCCGTGCTGGAGTCCGCAGCGGAGGCCAGGGAAAAGAAGCTGGCGCTGGTGGCCGGCTTCTGCTGGCGCTACGAGCTGGGCCGGCGCGAATTCTTCAAGCGCGTCCACGACGGGGCGATCGGCCCCATCCGCGCCATGTATTCCAACTACCTGACGGGTCCCGTGAAGCCCATGCCCCCGGCGAGTGCCCGCCCGGCGGGGATGGGCGACGTGGAGTGGCAACTGCGGAACTGGTATAATTTTGCGTGGCTTTCGGGGGACGGCTTGGTGGAGCAGGCGTGCCACAGCATCGACAAGATTGCGTGGGCGATGAACGGCGTGTTGCCGATCAAGGCCGTCAGCAACGGCGGACGGCAAGTGCCCAACCACGAGGGCAACATTTTCGATCATATCGATGTGTTCTACGAGTTCCCCGACGGCGTGCGCGCCTTCATGGCCCAGCGCCAGATCAGCCAATGCCACAGCGACAACTCCGATTACCTCATGGGCGCCGACGGCTTCGGCACGATCAAGGGCTGGGCCGACCCCATCCTCACCGGGAAGCAGACCTGGAAATACCGCGGGCCCAAGAAGGACATGTATCAACAGGAGCACGACGAACTGTTCGACTCGATCCGCCGCGGGGAACCGATCAACGACGGCGTCTGGATGGCGCACAGCACCCTGATGGCCATCATGGGCCGGATGTCCGCCTACACGGGCAAGGAGATCACCTGGGAACAGGCGCTGAACTCGACCGACAAGCTCGTCCCCGACAACCTCACCTGGGACATGACCCTGCCCATCCGCCCCCTGGCCATTCCGGGCCAGACCAAATTCGCGTAGCCGCCCCCTCCCCCCGCGCCGCGCCATGACCACCCACTACCTCGCCTGCGATCTGGGCGCCGAAAGCGGGCGTCTCATCCTCGGATCGCTCGAGCAGGACCGGCTGGCTCTCGAGGAAATCCACCGGTTCCCCAATACCCCCGTCAAAACCGACGGCGCCTTGCACTGGAACCTTGGGGCCCTCCTGGATGAGTTGAAAACCGGGCTCAAGAAAGCCGCGGCGCGCCGGCTGCCGATCGCCAGCATCAGCACCGATTCGTGGGGCGTGGACTACGTGCTTTACGACGCCGACGGCGCATTCATGACGCCCGTGTTCCACTACCGGGACGCCCGGACCGCCCGCGGGGTGGCCCGCGCCAGGAGCAAGGTCGACTGGCCGGCGATCTTCGCCGAGACGGGCATCCAGTTCATGCCGCTGAACACCCTTTACCAACTCGCCGCTGAGCCGCCCGAACGCCTCGCCAGGGCCAGCGGCCTGCTGCTGATCGGAGATGTGTTCAACCGGTTTCTCTGCGGCCGGGGCGCCGCCGAAGTCTCGCTCGCCAGCACCACGCAGCTTTACAACCCCGTCACCCGCACATGGTCGACGCGGCTGCTCGAGGCCCTGGAAATCCCCGCGCGCCTCTTTCCCCCGATCGTCCCGTCGGGCAGCCGCCTGGGCACGCTCCGCCCGGAACTGGCCGCCGAGACGGGCCTGGAGCCGCTCGAAGTGGTGGCGTCGTGTTCCCACGACACCGGTGCAGCCGTCGCGGCGGTGCCGGCGCAGGGACGGCACTGGGCCTACCTGAGTTCGGGCACCTGGTCGCTGATGGGGGTGGAACGGTCCGAACCGATTCTGACCGACGCGTGCCGCGAGCTGAATTTCACGAACGAGATCGGGTACGGCGGCACGGTGCGCCTCCTGAAAAACATCATCGGCCTCTGGCTGGTCCAGGAGTGCCGGCGCGAGTGGGCGCGCCAGGGCCGGGAATACGACTACTCCACCCTCACCCGCCTGGCCGCCGAAGCGCCCCCCTTCGTCTCCATCATCAATCCCACCGACCCGCGCTTCCTCAGCCCCGACCACATGCCGGCCAAGATCGCCGACTTTTGTCGGGAAACAGGCCAGCCCGAGCCGTCGGGGGCGGGCGCATATGTGCGGTGCGCGCTGGAGAGCCTGGCGCTGCTGTACCGTCGCACGCTCCGGCAGATCGAGCAGCTGACTGGCGAGAGCCTCGAACGCCTTCACATTGTCGGCGGCGGCAGCCAGAACGCGCTGCTCAACCAGCTGGCGGCTGACGCCCTCCAGCTGCCGGTGCTGACCGGGCCGGTCGAGGCGACGGCGGCCGGGAACATCGGCGTGCAGGCCCTGGCGCTCGGACACCTCTCGTCCCTGGCCGCCGCGCGCGAGGTGGTGGCGGCCAGTTTCAAGGTGCAGACCGTCATGCCGCAGGCCCCGGCGGGCTGGCCGGCCATGCACGATCGATTCGGGAAGCTCGTCGCGGCAGCCGGGAATCCCTGACGCTTCCCGGCGGACGGCCGTCCTGGCGCGTGCCCGCCGGATCGGCCGGAAACCATGTTCGCGGGGGAGGGATTCCCCCCGGATTCAGACTCACATGCCCGCCTCGAACGACCGCAACCGACGGAACCCAAACCGGAGGGGCACCCAGCCCAGGACCGCCGACAGCGCCAGGAACCCGGCCACGCAACCGAAGGCGCGCGCGGTTGCGGGCGGGTGGGACGCCGTCCAGGGTTTGGAGAAGGCGAGCAGGACCACGGACGCGAGGATGTAGAGGAAGCTGAGCACCAGGCAGAAGGTCCCGCCGAATCCGCTGACGATCTTGGTGGGGTTGTCCTCCTTGAAATTGGGGTAGAGCACGCCCAGCCCCACCGACAGGCCGTTCAGCGTGAAGGTCATCGCCGCCACCGCGGCCACAAAAAACAGCGTGTCCAGGCCGCGCATATCGAGCATGTGACACGACAGCAGGATAAGCGTGACGGTGACGACGAGCGAGCTGCCCGTGGCGAGCCAGTATTTCACCTGCACCAGACGCTCGAGGCCCATCGGCGCCAACCCAATGATCCAAAGCCGCTTGCCTTCGAGGGAGAATTGCGGAAATACAAACCGCGTCGTCAGCGTCGCCAGGTTCAGCGAGCACGCCCCCAGGTTCAAATACGACACCAGGTGAATCCAGAACGGGCTGCCCAGCTGCTGGGAAAAATGCCGCAGGTTGAAGATGTACACGCCCAGCAACCCGAACAGCATCAGCGATTGCGCCCATTGCGTGGTGTCCCGCCAGAACATCCGGGCATCCTTCACCACCAGCGCGCGCACATCGGGCCGCAAAAACTCCAGATGCCGCACGGCGCGTTCGGCCGGGCCGGGCCGGCAGGTGTGATCTTCCAGGCGTTGCTGGTGCGCCTGGAACCAGCCCCAGCGCGCAAACACGCTGCCCCGGCTCTGCACCGTGGAGAAGGCCTCGTAAAACGGCCCCCCCAACCGGCGGAACGCCAGCGTCGTGAAGAACAGCGCGTAGCTCAGCAGCACCAGCCCATAATAAACCGCCGCCCGAATCGCCCCCTCCGCCCACAACTGCACGCTCCACGAAAGCCAGCAGCTCGGCAGCAGCGGGTGCTGCGCAAAGTGCGTCCGGCCCAGCAACCGGTCCAGCACCGCCAGCACCCGGGTGTCCGTGCTCTCCAGCGCGACGGGCGCCGGGCGAAACCACCACGCCGCCGCCGCCAGCAGCGCCGCCACCCCCACCACTGCCAGCACCTGGAACATCCGGCGATCCAAACGCCGCGCCACGCTTACCGCCGTCCATGCCCCCGCCACCGCCGGCAGGACGATGAACAACCCCACCGCCACCACGGTTGCCGGGTAAAAATGCCATCGCACCCCCCGCGTCAGTCCATAAGCCGCCAGCAGCGGCGCTATCAAAAACAGAAACGCCCACGACGCCACCAGCGTCGACTCGACATACTTCCATCGGAAAATGCTCGCCGCCGAAATCGGCAGGCCCACCAAATACGCCGTCTCCCGGTTCCGAAACAGGTTGGTGTACCCGATGATGAGGTTGCTCAGGAGCAACAACACGAACAGAAAGGCAAACAAGAGGAACAGCAAACGCTCTGTCAGGATCAAGCCCAGCCCCGGAAACCGCTGCACGAAACGCAGCGCCACATAAAACAGCCAGAACGCCACCACCAGGTACCCCCCAATAAAACCCAGAATCACCACCGCCAGCAGACGCGACTGCTCCGCAACCGCCTTGAACCGCCGCCACAAGGTCAGGGCGTTGACCCGCGCCAGCAGCCACACCGGCCACACGCCTCCACCCGGCCGTTCAAAGCCGCTGGCCATGCTCTCCGCCACCACCATGCATGTTCATGGCCACCACTCTATCCCCGGATGCCCCCGCCACCAAGCTTTTCCCCGCGCCGCCCAACGCGCGGAAGCCGGATTGAAGTCATCCACCCGCCCCCGCTGTCGAGGTCCCGAGGCGCCCGGGCGGTCCCGGCTTGACCCGGGAGGGCTTTCCGGGTGGACTAGCGTCTCATGTTGCCCGACCTGTGCTTTGCGACGGGGGCCGTCGGCGATTCGGTCAGCCTGTGGCCATTCGCGATACTGGCCATGGCGGTGGCGTTCATCGTGGTGTTGATCACCGTGGTGCGCGTGCATGCGTTTCTGGCGCTGATCCTGGCCGCGATGGTGGCCGGGTGGTTGACGCCGGTCGGGACGCTGCCCGGGGAAACGGTGCGGACCAGCGTGATCACCAATGTCACGATGGTGATTTCGACCCATGAGGCCGGCGCCGTGGTGGTCGCCCCGGCGGCAGACACCCCGGCTCCGGGAAGCCTCGAGTCGTCCGAAACCCGGATCACGTTGCCCGGGCAGAAGACGGCGCGGCACGCGGTTCAGGCGGTGGAGCTGACGGCGGCGGCGCTGGGGGAGACGGCGGGGAAGATCGCGCTGGTAATTGCGCTGGCGTCGATCATTGGCCTGTGTCTGATGGAGAGCGGGGCGGCGGACAAGGTGGTGCGGCGATTTCTGGCGGTGATGGGCGAGCGGCGGGCGGGGGTGGCGCTGCTGACGAGCGGCTACCTGCTGTCGATCCCGATTTTTTTCGACACCTATTTCATGCTGGTGCTGCCGATTGCCCGGGCCCTGGCGCTGCGGACCGGCAAGGATTACCTGCTCTACGTGATGGCGATCTGCTGCGCCGGCACCATGACCCACGCCCTCTGCGTGCCCCATCCCGGCCCGCTCGCCATGGCCGAAGCCCTCCACCTCGATCCCGGGCTGACCATGATCGCCGGCGCCCTCCTCGGCATCCTCCCGGTGGCCGCGTCGTGGACGGTGGCCCGCTGGCTGAACCGGCGCCTGACCATCCCCCTGCGCGAAACCAGCGGGGCGTCGTCAGAGGACCTGCGCGCCATCGCCCAGAAGCCGGAGTCGGAGCTGCCATCGTTTTCATGGTCGGTGGTGCCGGTGTTGCTGCCGCTGGGGCTGATTGCCCTGGCCTCAACGTTCGCCGCCCTCCAGGGCATGAACACCCGGCACCCGGACCTGTACGCGGCAGTCGAGTTTCTGGGCAACCGCAACATGGCGCTGGTGGTGGGCATGGTGGCAGGCGTCGCGCTGCTGATGCGCCAGCGCGGCCTGACCCTCGCCGGGGTTGCCCGCCTCATCGCGCCGGCGCTGGAGACAGCCGGCATGATCATCCTCATCACCAGCGCCGGAGGCGCCTTTGGTCTGATGCTGCAGCACGCGGGTGTCGGCGGGAGCATCGAGGCGCTGACGCGGGGGAGGAATCTGAACCTGATTCTGCTGGCATGGCTGATTGCGGCGGTGATCCGGGTCGCCCAAGGGTCGGCCACCGTGGCGATGCTGACGGCGGCGGCCATCGTGTATCCGATCATGGCGTCTGTTCCCCTGCCCTACCACCCGATCTACATTTTCGCCGCCATTGGCTGCGGCGGCACCGTGTTGTCGTGGATGAACGACAGCGGGTTCTGGGTGGTGACGCGGCTGAGCGGGTTTACCGAGCAGGAGAGCCTCAAGAGCTGGACGGTGGTGGTGACCGTGAACTCGGTGGCGGGCCTGGCAACCTGTCTGCTCGGCTCGAAGCTGCTGCCGCTGGTTTGACCGGACCGCCCCTGCCGGCCCCGGCGCCGGAGCTGCGTCACTCCACCACCATCGCGCACGCGTCGCGGGCGGGCTCGGCGCTCAGACAGGTGCGCAGGTAATCCACAATCTGGTCGTTCAATCCCTGGCACCGCGCACTCCATCGCCTGGCACCGGTCAGTTGCTTGACGCACCTGCGCAGCCCGCGAAACCGCAGCAGCCGGGGCGAACGCGCCAGTTGCCGGCGCAACTCCATCCGCAGCCGGGAGAAAAAGGCGAGTTCCAGGGCGCCGCCGGGGTCGTCGGCCAGTCCGCACAAGTCGGCTTCGGCGACCCGGGGTGGTTCGTCGTGGAGGGCGGTCGTCTGGGTTTCGAAGCCCAGGCCGTGGAGGGCCTTTTCCAGGGCGCCAGCAAATTCCTTGGCGGTCACGGTTTCCTGTCCGAGTTCCTCCTTGAAATAGTAGAGCACGCCTTGCGCGACATTGCGAAGGGTGGTCTCGTCCAGTTGCTGCGCCGCCGCCCCCACCAGTTCGAGCGTGATGTGCTGCGCCGGAACCGGCTTGGCGTCGCCGCCCGACTCAAATACCAGGCAGTCGCGCCGTAAGCGTATCATAAGGCTTCTCGAGTTTCTTGACTTCCTGCACAAAATCGGTGGCTTCGTCGAACCGCCGGTAGACGCTCGCATACCGCACATAGGCCACGGCGTCCAACGTGCGCAGCGCTTCCATGACCCGCAGCCCGATCGCCGCATAGGGAACCTCGCGATCGAATGCCTGCGCCAAATCGTTCACAATCCCCTCCGTCAGCGTGTCAATCTCCTCCGGACTGACCGGACGTTTCTGGCACGCCTTCTCAATGCCGCGCAACAGTTTCTCCTTGTCGAATTCCTCCCTCCGCCCGTCCCGCTTTGAAACCATCAGCCGCGGCCGCTCGATCTGCTCATAGGTCGTATACCGGTGGCCGCAGGCAACACATTCCCTGCGCCGCCGAATGGCGGCACCTTCCCGCGACGCCCTCGAGTCAATGACCTTGTCTTCCTGGCATCCGCACTTGGGACAGCGCATAACTTTGTTCCACCACCACCCAATGTGGCTGGGGCCTGCTAGCATACTGCATCTTGGGGAGTCAATCAGAAAAACCGGCTTTGCCGCCGCGCGCCGGGGCGCCCGGCGCTCCACGCGGTGATCCGAGCCGCCCCCGACGGCCCACGGCCTTTGAGCGGGCCGTTGTTGAGAGCCGGTGCCCGCTGCGGGAGGCGGGCCGGAGCCTGGGGCAAAAGGGCTCGCCGGATCGTGGAAAGACCCTGAAGCCTAAGGGATTTACGGATGCTTTGGATGGGGTGTGCCACGCTTGACGCTTGGCGGCGCGTTCGTTACGTTGGTTACACCAATGCAAAATGGCTCGCCATCTCAAAGCTTCATTCCTTACGTCGTCGAGCAAACGGGGCGCGGAGAGCGCGCGTACGACATTTACTCGCGGTTGCTGGTGGACCGGATTGTTTTTCTGGGCACGGGGGTGGACGACATGGTGTCTAACGCGATCATTGCCCAGTTGCTCTTTCTGCAAATGACCGATCCGAAAAAGGACATTCATCTGTACATCAACTCGCCGGGCGGCAGTGTGACGTCGGGCCTGGCGATTTACGACACCATGCAATTCATGACGTGCGATGTGAACACCTACTGCATCGGGCAGGCGGCCAGCATGGGCGCGGTGCTGCTCGCCGCGGGTGCCAAGGGCAAACGCTTCGCCCTGCCCAACGCGCGCATCATGGTCCACCAACCCTGGGGCGGCGTCCAGGGCCAAGCCACCGACATCAGCATCCAGGCCCAGGAAATCCTCCGGCTCAAAGACCGCATCAACGCCATCCTTGCCAAACACTGCGGCAAGACCGTCGACGCCATTGCCAAGGACACCGACCGCGACCGTTTCATGTCCGCCGAAGACGCCAAAGCCTACGGCCTGGTCGACCATGTCGTGGTCTCCCGCAAGGAAGTCCCCGGTCTCGATGGCAACGACCCCAAACAATCATGAACCCCGGGCCCATGGAGCGTTCGCCCACTGCCTGCTGATGGAACGACATCTGTCAACCCCGTAGCTCGCCAATCGCATGTCACGCCCAACCAACATGACCCTCTGCAGTTTCTGCGGCAAATCCCACGCCGAAGTGAAAAAGCTCATCGCCGGCCCCGGCGTCTACATCTGCGACAGCTGCGTGCTCCTCTGCAAGAGCGTCCTCGACAAGGAATTGCTCGCCGAAACCAAAAAGGCGCCCATCGCCACCAACGTCCCCAAACCCGCCGAAATCCGGAAGTTCCTCGACGAGCACTGCATCGGACAGGATCACGCCAAGAAGACCCTCGCGGTCGCCGTCCATAACCACTACAAGCGGATTCTCCAGGAAGGCTCCAACCGCGTCCAGGAAGAGTGGGGAACTCCCCGCACCGGCGAGGTCGAAATTGAAAAAAGCAACATCCTGCTCATCGGCAATACCGGCTCCGGCAAGACGCTGCTGGCCCGGACCCTGGCGCGGTTTCTCGACGTGCCCTTCGCGATTGCAGACGCCACCACGCTCACCGAGGCCGGCTACGTCGGCGAGGATGTCGAGAACATCATTCTGCGCCTGCTCCAAAACGCCGATTACGATGTCAAGCGCGCGCAGCGTGGCATCGTCTACATCGACGAAATCGACAAGATCGCCCGCAAGTCCGACAGCCCCTCCCTCACCCGCGATGTGTCCGGGGAAGGCGTCCAGCAGGCCCTGCTCAAAATCCTCGAAGGCACCATCTGCAACGTCCCCCCCCAGGGCGGGCGCAAACACCCCCAACAGGAGTACATCCGCGTCAACACCACCGGCATCCTCTTCATCTGCGGCGGCGCCTTCGTCGGGCTCGAGCAAATCGTCCAGCGCCGCCTCGGCCATCGCGTCATGGGCTTTGGCGCCCCCGACGCCCACGCGAAAGCGGCCGATGCCCAGCGCATGGACATCCTTCACCATGTCGAGGCCGATGACCTCCTGGCCTACGGGTTCATCCCCGAATTCGTCGGACGCCTCCCCATGGTCACCGTCCTCGAACCGCTCACCGTCGACCACCTCGTCTCCATCCTCACCGAACCCAAGAACGCCCTCGTCAAACAATACGCCAAACTCATGTCCCTCGAAGGCGTCGAACTCGAGTTCGCCCCCGACGCCCTCCGCGAACTCGCCGTCCAGGCCATCAAGAAAAGCACCGGCGCCCGCGCCCTGCGCGCCTTGCTCGAGCACATCATGCTCGACGTCATGTACGACGTCCCCGGCAGCAGCGACATCGCCTCCGTCGAAATCACCCGCGACGTCGTCCTCGGCCAGGGCAAACCCGTGATCCGCCGCAAAAACAGCAAGGCCGCGTAGCCGCGCTCCGGCCCGCACTTTTATCTTTTCCGTTTCGGGTTTTCGCCGTTTCCTATCCCGTCATGTCGGCATCATTTCATGCCCAGGATTTCATTGCGGCGAGTGTCCGGGGAATTCCGCGCTCCGGGATTCGGGATTTTTTCGACATTGTGCAGGGCAAGCAGGATGTGATTTCGCTGGGGATTGGCGAACCGGATTTTGTGACGCCGTGGCACATCCGCGAGGCGGCGATTTACGCCCTGGAACGGGGGCGGACCAGTTACACGTCGAACCTGGGTCTGATGAAGCTGCGCGAAGCGATCGCGGCCCATGTGGCCGGCGCCTTTGGGGTCGCCTACAACCCGGTCAACCAGGTGCTCATCGCCGTCGGCGTCAGCGAGGCGATGGACCTGGCGTTCCGGGCGCTGATCAATCCTGGCGACGAAGTGATTTACCACGAGCCGTGTTACGTGAGCTACGCGCCGGGCATTGCGATGACCCACGGGGTGCCCGTCGCGGTGTCCTGCAAGGCCGAGGCCGGGTTCGCCCTGAGCGCCAGCGCGATCGAGAAAGCCCTCTCGCCCCGCAGCAAGGTGCTGGTGCTGAATTTCCCCACCAACCCCACCGGCGGCACCATGGTCCGCGAGGAACTCCAGCGGATTGCCGATTTGGTTCTGCGCCACCACCTGGTGGTGATCACCGACGAAATCTATTCCGCGCTCACGTTCGAGGGCGACCACGTCAGCATCGCGGCCTTGCCCGGCATGGCCGAGCGCACCCTCTTCCTCCACGGCTTCTCCAAAGCCTATGCCATGACCGGATTCCGCGTCGGCTATGCCTGCGGCCCGCCCGAACTCATCGAAGCCATGATGAAAATCCACCAATACTCGATGCTCTGCGCCAGCATCATCAGCCAGGAAGCCGCCCTCGAAGCCATCCAGTCCGGCGAGCGTGACACCCGCGAAATGCGCGATCAGTACCGCCTGCGCCGCAACTTTCTGGTCAACGCCCTCAACACCCTCGGCCTCCCATGCCGCCTGCCCCGCGGTTCCTTCTATGCCTTCCCCTGCGTCGCCTCCACCGGCCTGTCCTCGAAAGAGTTCGCCGTCGGATTGCTTGAACAGGAACGCGTCGCCTGCGTTCCGGGGTCCGCCTTCGGCCCGAGCGGCGAGGGCCATCTGCGCTGCTGCTTCGCCACCGCGATGGATCAACTTGAACTCGCCGTGGAACGGATCGCACGCTTCGTCGCCCGCCTTCCTGGCAAACGCTGAGTCCGGCCTCACGCCCCCTCCCCGCCCTCACGCGAACACCATGCGGCAAACCGCGACCGCCGCCACCACCCCCACCGCGTCGGCAATCAGCCCCGCCGCAACCGCGTGCCGCGTGCGTTTCACCCCCACCGCGCCGAAATAGACCGCCACCACATACAGCGTCGTCTCCGTGCTCCCCAAAAGCGTCCCCGCCATCCTCGCCACCAGGCTGTCCCCGCCAAACTGCCGTGCCAGGTCCGACAGCAGCGCCACAGACGCGCTGCCGCTCAGGGGCCGCACCAGGGCCATCGGCACCAGTTCCGCCGGAAAGTGCACCCCGTCCAGCACCGGTTGCAGCGCCCGGCTCATCAGGTCCACCCCCCCAGCCCCGCGAAACATCCCAATCGCCACCAGCATCGCCACCAAAAACGGAATGATCCGCACCGCCACGTCGAACCCTTCCTTGGCGCCTTCGACAAATTCCTCGTAGACCGGGATGCGGCGCAGGGCGGCGCAGAGCGGGAAGAAGCCGACGAGGAAAGGGATGGCCAGCAGCGAGAGCGCGTTGACCCCGCGGACCAGCGGACGCTGGCCCGCCATGGATTCGAGAGCGGGCTGGCCCGTCCATTCGGGGCAGCTCAGCGCCAGGAAAAACCAGACAAAACACGCCCCAAACCCGGCCAGGACCAGGCGCGAGCCCGGAATCCACGGCGCCGGCAAAGGCGCGGCGGCCGGCCGGTCCGAAACCGCATCCGCGCCTGCGACTGCGCCGGGGGCGGCCTGGGGGTCCGGGATGTGCGGAGTCGGCGGCAGGGGCGCCAGCCGGAAGCGTGGCAGGCGCTGGAGGGTTTTGACCGCGGCAATCCCGGCGGCGGTCGAGCAGAGCGTGGCCAGAAACGCGGTGCCGATGATCGCCGAGGGATGGGTGGCGCCGGCGGCGGCGAGGATGGCGACGGCCGACATGGGGATGAGCTGGACGGAGCTGGTGTTGATGGCGAGAAAGGTGCACATGGCGTCGGTCGCCGTGCCCGGACGCGGGTTGAGGCTTTCGAGGTCCTTCATGGCGCGCAGGCCGAGCGGAGTGGCGGCGTTGATCAGGCCGAGCATGTTGGCGGCGAGATTCATGACAATCGCCCCCATGGCCGGATGCTGCGCGGGCACGTCCGGAAAGAGCCAGCGCAAGACCGGGCGCAGGGCCCGGGCGAGGGTTTGGATGAGGCCGGCTTTTTCGGCGAGGCGCATGACGCCCAGCCATAACGCCATGATTCCGATCAGGCCCAGGGCGAGGGTGACGGCGGAGGCGGCGCTGTCGACGGCGCCCTGGACGACGGCTTGGACCCGGCCGGTGAACCCGCCGATGAGCACGGCCAGGACCATCAGGGCCAGCCAGAGGTGGTTCAGCATGCCGGCGGTGGAGGCGTGGCCGTCACTCCCGTTCCTTGGTGTCCATCAGGATCGTCACCGGACCGTCATTGACCAGGGTGACCCGCATGTCCGCCCCAAACTCGCCGCTCTGGACCGGCTTGCCCAGGTCGTCGGTCAGCCTGTTGATGAAATGATGATAGAGCGGAATGGCCGTCTCGGGCGCTGCCGCCCGGGTGAAGGCAGGGCGGTTGCCCTTGCGGGTGCTGGCATAGAGGGTGAACTGGCTGACGACCAGGATGTCGCCCCGGACTTCCTGGATTGAGCAGTTCATGAGTCCCTGGACGTCGCTGAAAATCCGCAGCCGGACGATCTTGCCGCTGAGCCATTCGAGGTCTTCGTGGGAGTCGTTCTCTTCGAACGCCGCGAGCACGAGCAACCCGGTGCGGATGGCGCCCCTGACGCGGCCGTCGATGGACACCGACGCTTCGGAAACCCGTTGGATGACAGCGCGCATCGTCCGTCAGCACGGTTCGGCGCATTCGTATTTTGTCATAGCCATCGGCCCCATTTTGATTTACGTAACACGGGTTAGCCAGTTAAAAGTTTCAGGCCGCCGCCGGACGGGTTCCCGGGGGGCAACGATCGCAGAACGCACATATGAAAAACCATCAAGCAGCGGAGATTCGTAACTTTGCCCTGGTAGGCCACGCCTCGGCGGGCAAGACGATGTTAGGCGAGTGCATGCTGGCCTGTGGCGGCGTGATCAACCGCCTCGGCAGCGTGGCCAATGGAACCACCCAGTCCGACTTCACCGTCACCGAAAAGGAACGCCAGATCTCCATCAGCGCCGCCCTCCTCCATGTCGAATGGCTCGACAGGAAATTCAACTTCGTCGACACCCCGGGCTACCTCGATTTCATCAGCGAAAGCCTCGGCGCCCTCCGCGTCAGCGACTTCGCCGTCGTCGTCGTCAACGCCGCCCACGGCCTCGGCGTCGGCACCGAACAGGTCTGGAAACACGCCACCGCCTACAACCTCCCCAAAATCATCGTCCTCAACGGCCTCGACAAGGAGCACGTCAGCTACGAAGAGGCCCTCGCCAAAATCCGGGCCCGGTTCGGCGACCGGGTTCTGCCCCTCTCGTTCCCCGTCAACCCCGGTCCCGGCTTCAGTCGCATCCTCGACGTCTTCCGCAACACCGTCCTCACCTACCGGACCGATGGCTCGGGCAAACACGACGAAAGCTCCGCCGACGGTCCCCTCAAGAACCAGGCCGACACCCTGCACCAGCAACTCGTCGAATCCACCGCCGAGTCCGACGACCAACTGCTCGAGAGGTTCTTCGACGAGGGCGGGCTCTCCGAGGACGAGCTGCGCGCCGGCGTGCACAAGGCCTTCGAAAAACAGTCTTTCATCCCCTTGTTCTGCACCTCCGCCGAAACCAACGTCGGCGTCACCCCCCTGATGGATTTCATCGCCCGCGACGCCTCCTCGCCGCTGGACCGGCCCAGGACTAAGGCACTGGACGCCGACGGGGCGGATGTGGAGGTTGGGCCGGCCGACGCGTCGCCGGTGCTCTATGTGTTCAAGACCAGCAGCGAGGGCCAGGCCGGCGATCTCTCCTTCTTCCGGCTTTTCGCCGGCAAGCTCGAGGCCGGCACCGACCTCTACAACGCCGACACCAAAGCCAGCGAACGCATCGGCCAGATCTTCATCCTCAACGGCAAGAACCGCGAGCCGGTGAACCTCATGCACGCCGGCGACATGGGCGCGCTCGTCAAACTGAAGGCCACCCACACCGACAATACCCTCTCCGATTCCAAACGGCACGTCACCCTCCCCAAGGTCACCTACCCCCGCCCCAACATCCACCAGGCCCTGCGACTCAAGAGCAAGGGCGAGGAGGACAAAATCGCCTCCGGCCTGGCCGCCCTGCACGGCGAAGACCCCACCTTTCTCTACCACTCCGACCCCGAACTGCACCAAACCGTCATCTCCGGCCAGGGCGACCTTCACCTGCAGGTCGTCGCGGAAAAACTCCGGCGCCGCCACAAGGTCGACTTCGACCTTGTCGAACCCAAAGTCCCCTACCGCGAAACCATCAAGGGCCGCGGCGAATCCAAATACCGCCATAAGAAACAAACCGGCGGCGCCGGCCAGTTCGCCGAAGTCTGGATGCGCATCGAGCCCACCGCCCGCGATACCGGCGTCGAATTCACCGAATCCCTCGTCGGCCAGAACGTCGACCGCGTCTTTGTCCCCTCGGTCGAGAAGGGCGTCATGGCGGCCTGCAAGGAAGGCATCATCGCGGGCTATCGCGTTGTGGATGTGAAGATTGATTTCTACGACGGCAAAATGCACCCCGTGGACTCCAAGGACATCGCCTTCCAAATCGCCGGCAAAGAGGGGTTCAAGGAGGCCTTCCGCGCCGCCAAACCCTGCCTCCTCGAACCCATCTACACCGTCGAAATCCGCATCCCGGACGAGTTCATGGGCAATGTCATTGGCGACCTGTCGAGCCGCCGCGGCAAGATCGCCGGCATGGACAGCGCCGACGGCTACCAGATCGTCAAGGCCACCGTCCCCCAAAAGGAACTCTACCAATACGCCACCGTCCTCCGCTCCCTCACTGCCGGGCGCGGCATCCATACCGAGGACTTCGACCATTACGAGGAAATGCCCCGCGACCTCGAATCCAAGGTCATCGCCGAGACCAAAAAGGCCGCCGACGAGGAAAAACAGTAACCCTGGATTGTGATCCCGCGCCTGCGCGCGCGCGCCACCTGAACCGCGGCAGCCGCGGAACGAACGTCAGGCCAGCAAGCTTGCCGACGCCCCGTCCAGGAAGAGCGTGCACTGGCCCTGCGTGCGCAGGTGGCTCGCCGGGCACTCCGGGCTGATCGGCTCCAACAACGCGGCCCGAACCGCCCGCGCCTTGCGCTCGTCCGGCACCACACACACCATCCGCCGCGCCGCGCACAACGCAGGCACCGTCAGCGTGAACGCATACGCCGGCACGGCCTCCAGACTCGGGAAATGGCCCTCCCCCACCTGCTGCTGGCGGCACTCGCGCTCCAGCTTCACCAGCTTGATCACGCGCCCATCCGCAAAATCCGCCACCGGCGGGTCGTTGAAGGCGATGTGCCCGTTCTCCCCAATGCCCAGGCAGCACAGATCCACCGGCTGCGCCCCCAACAGCGCCCCATACCGCGCACACTCCGCCAGCGGCTCCAGACAATCCCCGGCGATGTAGTGGAACGCCGCCGGCCGGACGCGTTTCTCGACGCGCTCGCGCAAGAACCGCCGGAAACTCGCGGGGTGGTCCGCCGCAATCCCCAGGTACTCGTCCATGTGAAAACACGTCACCCGCGACCAGTCCACCCCCGCCTCCCCCCCCAGCGCCTCCAAAAACGCCACCTGCGAGTTCGCCGCGGCGAACACCACCGCCGCCCCGCCCTGCCGCGACAGGCACTCGCGCAGATGCGCCGCCGCCGCCGCCGCCGCCGCGCGCGCCATGTCGGCGGTGTGCGTGTAGATGCGGACCTCCAGCGCCCCCGCGTGGAACGTTCTGCTCGGAGATGCCGTGTTCATGGATCGATGAATCGCTGCGCCCGCAGCCAATGCGCCAAATCGCGCGTCCACGGATGCGGGTTGCGGAAGGGCGCCGCGTCGCCCAGGGCCACCCCATGCGCGCCCTTCTGGTAGATGTGCAACTCGAACGGCACTCCGGCACGCCGCAGCGCCGCCGCGAACTCCAGCGCGTTCTCGACCTTGACCGTGCGGTCCTCCCAGGTGTGCCAAAGGAAACACGGGGGTGTGTCCGGAGTCACCTGGAGCTCGTTCGAGAGCGCCCACAGCAGGTCCGCGCCCGGCGCCGGCCCCAGCAGCGCCCGCCGCGAGCCCTCGTGCGTCAGCTCCGTCCGCATGCTGATCACCGCGTAACACAAAATCCCAAGGTCCGGCCGGCTGCTCTCGCGCTCCACCGGGTCGGCCGCCTCCGGCTTGCCCGCGTCGTGGCGCGTCAGCAGCGTCGACGCCAGGTGCCCGCCGGCGGACGACCCCATGATCCCGACCCGCTGCGGATCCACGTGCCACTCGGCTGCGTGCGCCCGCACCCACCGCACCGCGCGCGCCGCGTCTTCCAGCATCCGCGGATGCCGGTAGCCATGGCTGCCCAGGCGGTACTGGAGGACGAACGCCGTCACCCCGGCCTGGTTCAAATAAAGCGCGTAGTCCTTGCCCTCATACCCGGCCAACCCCAGGTACCCGCCCCCGGGACACACCACCATCGCCGCGCACCGCGCAGGCATCGGCTCCGGCGCGAACGGCGTCAGCGTCGGGCGGTCCTTGTCCTCGGCGCCCAGCGCGCCCGGGGCGCCGTCGGGCCAGAGCAGGACCGGTTCGGCGCCGTGCGCCTGGGCCGCCGCCAGCCACAGCGCGGCCGCCAGGAATCGTGAGACACGGATCATGGCCAATGGGGGGTTAGAATCGTTCGACCAGTTTTTCGATGAGAAACGAGCTCTCGCGCATCGCCTGTTCGCAAAACGGCCCGAACCATTCCGCGATGCGATGAAATTCGTCGCTGAATTTGGCGCGATCGCCGGTGGCCATCAGCGCCTGGGTGTCCGCCAGGGACTCGACGTAGTCCTTCAACAGCGCCCGGCGCTCCGCCGAGGCAAAGATGATGTCCGCATACAGGGCCGGGTCCTGCGCAAACAACCGCCCCACCATCCCCAACTCCAGCCGGTAAATCGGGCTCGAGAACTCCAGCGTCCGAAGGAGATTGATGTGGCGCTGCGCCAGAAACCGGCCGAAGGCGAACGTGGCAAAGTGGCGGATGGCCTGCACCAGGTCCATCGCCTGATCGTGCTCCACCGCGTTCACCGTCATCACAATGTTGCCCCAGGCACTCAGCTGGTCCAACACCCACTGGCACGCCTCGTCGTCTCGCCCCGGGCTCGCCACCACAATCTGCTTGTCCATGCTCGATGTCGAAGGCCCAAACAGCGGGTGCAACCCCACCACGGGCCCCCGGTGCGCCGCCAGCATGGCGTCCACGGGCGTCTTCTTGATGCTGGTCACGTCCGCCAGCACGCAGCCCCCCGGCAAATGCGGCGCCAGTTGCCGGATCACCCCCACCGTCGCGTGAATCGGCACACTCACCACCGCCAGATCCACCCCCTCGCAAAGCGTCTTCACCCGCCCCCAGTCGTTCACCTCCAGAATCCCCACCACGTAGCCGGCCCCGCGAAACCAACGCGCCAAATACGACCCCATCTGCCCGCCCCCACCCACCACCAGCACCCGCGCCCCAGGCCTCACCGCCGTCGTGGCCGCATGCACTGTCTGGCGCACGCGCGACTGGCGCATGATCGAACGGTAGAGTTCCTCGATGTGATCCGGGTCCAGCCCGGCCTGGCGGGCCTGATGGCGCCTCTGCGAAATCAGGTACTCCTCCCGGGCCGGATGGTAGATCGGCAGATGGGCGCTTTTCTTCAGGGCGACGACGCGCTGAATCACCCCGTGCCGCCGCGCCAGCAGCTCCACAATCCGCTCGTCGATCTCGTCGATCTGCCGCCGCAACCCCTCCAACGCCTCACCCGTCGCCCCCGCCGCCTCGGCCACACGCTCCCCGCCGCCTCCCCTCACCATGAATGGATCGTCAGTCCCATGCATCGGCCCCCACCTTAAACCACCGCCCGGCCCCCGACAATCTTTCTCCGAAGGCCGCCCCGCAGACTCCCGTCCCCACAGGCTGCCCGCGTTGGCCCCGGCGCTTCCCGGGCATTTCCCAGGCCGACCCCGGCCTCCTTCGGGGCCGGGAACGCCGCGCCCAGCGCCCAACGCCCCCTTGCGCGGCGCGCGGGGCGCGCGGCTCAGCGCCGCCGGCGGGTGACTTTGAGCTGGGCGAGCGAGTTGGCGAGGGCGGCGTTGACGGCGGCAAGCTCCTCGCCGGAGAGCTTTTCCTGGAGGCGGGCTTCGGCGCGGCGGCGGGCTTCCTCGGCTTTGGCGGCGTCGATGTTTTCGGCGCGGATGGCCATGTCGGTGAGGACGGCGACGTGGTTGCCGGTGATTTGGACGAAGCCGTCGCCGATGGCGAGCATGAATTCCCTGCCGTGCTGGCGGACGATGAGTTCGCCGGCGACGACCTGGGTCATGAGGGGGACGTGCATGGGGTAGATGCCCATTTCACCCTCGCTGCCGGGAAGCGTCACCATTTCGACGTCGTCGGAAAAGGTCACCGCCTCCGGGGTGACGATTTCGAGCTTTAGCGTGCCGGCCATGGTCAGCTCTCCTTGATCTCCTCGATGCCGCCTTTCATGTAGAAGTTGCCCTCGGGAACGTCGTCGTGCCTGCCGTCCAGGATTTCCTTGAACCCGCGCACGGTGTCGGCGACGGGCACCTGCTTGCCGGCGTGGCCGGTGAAGACTTCGGCCACGGAGAACGGCTGGCTGAGGAAGCGCTGGATTTTGCGGGCGCGGGACACGGTGAGTTTGTCCTCGGGGGACAGTTCGTCCATGCCGAGGATGGCGATGATATCCTGGAGGTCCTTGTAGCGTTGGAGGACGCTTTGGACGCCGCGGGCGACGCGGTAATGCTCCTCGCCGACGACGTCGGAGGTGAGGGCGCGCGAGGTGGAGGCGAGGGGGTCGACGGCGGGGTAGATGCCGAGTTCGGCGATGGACCGTTCGAGGACGATGGTGGCGTCGAGGTGGGCAAACGTCGTGGCCGGGGCGGGGTCGGTGAGGTCGTCAGCGGGCACATACACGGCCTGGAACGAGGTGATGGAGCCCTTCTTGGTGGAGGTGATGCGCTCCTGCAGGTCGCCCATTTCGGCGGCGAGCGTGGGCTGATAGCCGACGGCGCTGGGGGTGCGCCCGAGGAGCGCGGAAACCTCGGAGCCGGCCTGGGAGAAGCGGAAGATGTTGTCGACGAACAGCAGCACGTCCTGGTTCTTCTCGTCGCGGAAGTACTCGGTGATGGCGAGTCCGGACAAGGCGACGCGCAGGCGGGCGCCGGGCGGCTCGTTCATCTGGCCGTAGACGAGGGAGATTTTGGATTCGCCGAGGTTTTGCTGGTTGATGACGCCGGCTTCGGACATTTCGTGGTAGAGGTCGTTGCCTTCGCGGGTGCGTTCGCCGACGCCTGCGAAGACGGACACGCCGCCGTGCATTTTGGCGATGTTGTTGATGAGCTCCATGATGACCACGGTTTTGCCGACGCCGGCGCCGCCGAAGGCGCCGACCTTGCCGCCTTTGAGGAAGGGGCAGATGAGGTCGATGACCTTGATGCCCGTGGTGAGAATCTGCGGGGTGGTGGACTGGTCCACAAGCGCGGGCGATGGCCGGTGGATGGGGTAGCGCTTCGAGGTGTGAACCGGCCCGCGTTCGTCGACGGGTTCGCCGACAACGTTGAAGACGCGTCCCATGACCTCGTCGCCCACCGGCATGGAGATCGGGGCTTCGGTGTCCAGAACCTCGTAGCCGCGCTTCAACCCCTCCGTGGACCCCATGCAGACGGTGCGCACCCAGTTGTCGCCCAGGTGTTGTTCGACTTCGAGGACCTGCCTGGTCCTGCCTTGGCCCGGCACGTCGAACTCGACCGTGAGCGCATTGTAAATTCCGGGCACTTTGGCCGGGAACTCGACATCCACGACGGGGCCGATGACTTGAACGATTTTGCCTTTGTTCATGGGAAGGGTCAGCCGAGGGCCAGCTGGGCGGTGGTGATCTCCAGGAGCTCGTTGGTGATGCTGGCCTGGCGCATCTTGTTGTAATCCAGAGTGAGATCCTTGATGAGTTGCTGGGCATTTTCGGTGGCGTTTTTCATGGCCACCATCCGGGCGCTTTGCTCGCTGGCCCGGGCCTCGGACAGCACCTGGAACACGAGGAAGTTCAAATAGTGCGGCAGCAGCGCCCCGAACACCTCCCCCGCATTCGGCTCGAACAGGAATTCAAGGCCGCCCGCCTTGACCTCCTCCGACACCGTTTCATGGGCCACCCCGGCCCGGATGTCCTTGATGGTGGTGACGGGCAGCAGGGGCTGCAGCATGGGGATCTGGCTGAGCGTGTTGATGAACCGCGTGAACAACACGTCCACCGCGTCCACCTCCTCCTTCAAAAACATGTCCTGCACATACTGGCAGAGGGCGCGCGCCTCGGCAAAACGCGGCGTGTCCGAGTAGTTGAACTCCGCGGCGAGCTGCCGGCGGGTGCGGGCAACGAACTGCGAGCCCTTGCGTCCGACGGCGACGAACCGGGTGCGCTGGGGATCGAGCTTGGCGGCTTCGCGCAGCAGATTGCTGTTCAGCGCGCCGCAAAGCCCCTTGTCGGACGTCACCAGCACCACCCCGCGCTTCCGAACCTCGCGAGGTTCCATGAGCGGATGGGTGAACTCAATGTTGTCGGCCGTCACCTCGCCCAGCACCCGGCTCATGAGCAGCGCATACGGCCGCCCTGCCAGCGCGGCCTGCTGAGCACGCCGCATCTTGGAGGACGCGACCATCTGCATCGCCCTGGTAATCTTGGCGGTGTTGCCGATGGACTTGATGCGACGGCGCAGATGACGGTTGGTGGCCATGGATCACGCCTTGTAGGTCTGCATGAACTCGGTGACGGCGGCTTTCAGCTCGGCCACCAGCGAATCGCTGAGCGCCTTTTCCTTGTCGATCCTCGCCAGCACCCCGGCCTTGCGGACGGTCAGAAACTCCGACAACCTGGCCTGACAATCGCCGACCTTCTCAACCGGCACCGGGTCGAGGAAGGCATTTTGGGCGGCCCAGAGGACGGCCACCTGGAGGCTCACGGGCACCGGCCGCCACTGCGGCTGCTTGAACACCTCGACAATCCGCTTGCCGCGGTCGATCTGGGCCTTGGTCTTGGCGTCCAGATCCGACCCGAACTGGGCAAATGCCGCCAGCTCGCGAAACTGGGCCAGCTCGAGCTTGACGCGCCCGGCGACCTGTTTCATGGCCTTGACCTGCGCCGCCGAACCCACGCGCGACACGGAGATCCCCACCGAGATCGCCGGGCGCACCCCCTGGTAAAACAGGTCGGTCTCGAGGAAGATCTGGCCGTCGGTGATGGAGATCACGTTGGTGGGGATGTAGGCGGACACGTCGCCGGCCTGCGTCTCGATGATCGGCAGGGCGGTGAGCGAGCCGTTGCCGTTTTTCTCGTTCAGCCGGGCGGCGCGCTCCAGCAGGCGGCTGTGCAAATAGAACACGTCGCCCGGAAACGCCTCGCGGCCGGAGGGCCGTTTCAGGACGAGCGAGACCTGCCGGTAGGCCACGGCGTGTTTGGACAGATCGTCGTAGGTGATCAGCGCGTCCATCCCGTGGTCCATGAACCACTCGCCCATGGCCGCGCCGGCGAACGGCGCCAGATACTGGTTTGTCGCCGAATCCGAGGCCGCGGCCACCACCACGATCGTGTAGGGAAGGGCTCCGTATTCGTCAAGCGTGGCAATGAGGCGGGCGATGTTGGATTGTTTCTGGCCAATGGCGACGTAGATGGAATAGAGGGGACGGTGGTCCTTGTCCCGGGCTTCCTCGGCCGCCTTGTTCAGGCGCGCGTTGTTGATCATGGTGTCCACACAAATCGTGGTCTTGCCCGTGGAACGGTCGCCGATGATCAGCTCGCGCTGGCCGCGCCCGATGGGAATCATCGCATCGACGGCCATGATGCCGGTCTGGACGGGCTGGTTGACAGAGCGGCGCTTGATGATGCCCGGGGCGATCTTCTCGAGCGGGTAGGCGACGTCGGTCGGGATGGGGCCTTTGCCGTCGAGAGGCTGGCCGAGGGCGTTGACGACGCGGCCCAGGAGGCCTTTGCCGACGGGCACCTGGAGCAGCTTGCCCGTCGTGCGCACCTCCTGCCCCTCCTTGATCTTGGTGTAGTCGCCCAAAATGATCGCGCCCACCTCCGTCTCCTCCAGATTGAGCGCGAGACCCGTGACGCCGTTGCCGAAATCGATCATCTCGTTGAGCATCACGTCCGCCAACCCTTCGATCTTCGCCACGCCGTCGCCGATCTCGCGGACGACGCCGAGGTTCTGTTTGGCGACCGCCGTTTTGACCCCGGCGATTTTGGCTTCGATATCCTGCAACAGAGTACTCATAAAAGGAGGAAGCGGATGCGCAGCAAGGATGGGGAGCCTCGATCAGTCATGGCGCTAAAGGGTTTCGTCCAGCGCCGCCAGCCGGCCCCGGATTGTGCCGTCATACACATCGCTGCCCACCCGGACCCGCATCCCGCCGATGAGGTCGGGATTCACCACAAACGCAAACGCCAGGCCGGGCCCGTGGCGGCGGGCGAGCTGCTCCCGCACGCCGGCCTGCTGGGAGGGGGCAAGCGGAACCGCGGTTTCGACGCGGACCGAGCGCCGGTCCAAGTCGAGCTTCACCAGGCGCTGGAAGTGGGTGAGAATCGCCACATAGCCGCGCGGTCCGGCGTCGAGGGTTTCCTGCACCGCCCGGCGCACGCGGTTCTCGTCCAGCAACCCGTCGGCAAGGCAGGCCCGGAAGAGCGCCTTGGCTTCGCGGCGGACTTGTTTGGTGATCTTCATGCCTGCGACAGCCCCCGCCCGCGGCGCTTCATACCGCCAGCCCCCGGGTGGTCTCCTGGATCAATCGCTCCTGGTCCTGCGGCGTGAGCACCTTGCCCGCAACCTTCGCGGTCGTCGCCACCACCAGCCTGCCGACTTCACGCTTGAGTTCCGCCAGCATGCGGTCGTGGTCCTGGACCGCCGCTTCGCGGGCGCGCGCGATGATTTGCTCCGCTTCGTCGGCGGCTTTGCGGATTTCGCGCTCCTCGACCCGGGCGGCGGCGGCGCGGGCTTCCTCGAGGAGCGTGTTGGCCTGGGTGGCGGCGTCCTCCATGACTTTCTGGCGTGCCGCCTCGGTCCTGGCGAGTTCCTCCTTGATTTTCTGCGCGTTATCGAGGCCTTCGGCAATGCGGCGCCGGCGTTCGTCGAGCACCTTAAGGATGGGCTTGTAAGCGAACTGGTGAAGCAGGAGGGCCACCAAACCGAAACTGACGCACTGGGCGATGAAACGCGGCCAGTCCACGCCAAAGGCCTCGGCCGTGTCGCTGATAATGCCGGCAAAGAAAATCGGGCTCATAAGCAATCCGGGCCTCGCCCGCCGCGGGATTCGAAAATCCCGCGGCGGGCATGGGCGCTGGGCGCCCAAGCCGGTCAGCCGGGCCAGCCTTTCGTCGCCAGAAAGATGGCGAAGAACACGATGCCTTCCGCGAAGGCGATGGCCAGGATCGATTGGACAAGGATTTTCGTCGCGGCGCCGGGATTGCGGCCGACCGCCTCGGAAGCCTTGCCGCCAATGAAGGCCACTCCGAGGGCCGCGGCAAAGGCGGCCAGGCCGACGTGAAGGTTGCCGCTGATCTCAGCAAGTAGTGGGGTCATAGTTTTCCTTTCTCTTGGTCCTGCTCGGCGGCTCCCCCGAAGCCTCAGGGTCCAACCACCGAAAGTCGCACACGCCTCCGGTTCGCCGCCCCGCAGCGGCATGCCGCGGGTGACGGGACGCCTCGCCTCGCCGCCTGCCGGCGCGCTTTTCTGGTCTGGCAGCAACGGGCGTCATGGGGCAGCGATGCTAATGGGAGGCGGAGGCGCTTTCTTCATCGTGCATGCAAATCAACATGGTAAAGACGGCGGTCAACAACATGAACACCAGCGCCTGCACCAAGCCCACCAACACCTCCAGCAGGTAAAACGGGATCGGCGTGATGCACGCCAGCACGGGCGACATGTTGATCATGGTCTCCACCATGTTTTCCCCGGCAAAGATGTTGCCATACAACCGGAAACTCAGGGACACCGGGCGGAACAGGATCGACACCACCTCCAGCAATCCCACCGGAATGAACACGAAAATCATGACCACTTTCAATACCCCGCTCGTGTCCCCCTTCGGACCAAACAGATGCAGAATAAACCCCTTCACCCCGTTGGCCTGAAGCGCCCACACCAGCCAGCACGCAAAAAAAATCATCGCCATCGCAAACGTCAGGTTCATGTCCGCATCCGCGCCCCGCAGCAACGGACGCGTCACCACAAAACGCTGGTCTGTCGCCACCCCCCATCCGATCGTCCCCACGCCCGGGATGAGGCCCGCCCAGTTCAGGAACAGGATCAGGATGAAAATGGTCGCGAAAAACCAGAAGGTCTTGCGCACAAGATCCTTGCCGACAATGCCCTCCAGGAATTCATACAGCATCTCCACCAGCCATTCCCAGAAATTCTGCGCCCCGGCCGGCACGTCCCGGATCCGGCGCGTGGCGATGCGGGCAAACACGATCAATAAGAGCGCCACCCCCCATGTCATGATCATCGAGTTCGTCACCGGCCACGCCCCACGCCATTTGCCGCCCCGTTCCACCCCCGGCCCCAAAAACGGCGCGTCGTTCGGCAACGCATGATGCTCCACCCCGTGGCCGCCGCCCCCCGCGCCATCGCCCACCCCATGGCCCACCGCAGCCGCGTCCGGTGCCGGCACCGCCGCCCCCGCGGCGGCCTGCGCCGCCCGGCACATCGCGCCCGGGCCGGCGGTCCAGCCCAGCAACAATAAAATGATCGGTAACAAACGCATCGAGCGATGATGGCACCTTAGAGATTCGAGAATCTCGGTGCAGATAACGACCGGTTCACTGAAAGCGGCAGAAAAAGTGCCCAAGCGTCGTGGGTTGCACAAGGCTTTTTTTGCGGAAAAGCGCTTTCCCCTTTCCGCTTGCCGCTTCCCGGATTATGTTGCATGCGGCCGGACGGCCGCAACCATGTTCAACCGTGTTCTGCGCGTTTTCGCCTCGCCTGCCGAGCATGCAGCCATCTCGGCCATCATCCACCGGCACTCGGTCAACCCGGCGGACATTCGCGAGATGACGCTGGCAGGCGTCCCCCTGGCGGCAGCTCGCGACATTCTCGATCTGGGCTGCGGCTTTGGCTACATGACCGCCGCCCTCCTGCCCCGAATCCCTTGCGACGCACGGGTCGTGGGCGTGGACGCCTGCGACGAGAACCGCGTCCCGTTCACGGAGCTGGTGGCGGCGTCGGGCCGGCAGGCCGAGTTTCACGCACTGATCCTCGAAGCACTCCTGCCGTGGGCAAACCGCACCTTCGACCTCGTCGTCGCCTCCTACTCGCTCTATTATTTTCCGGACGCCATCGCCGAGATCGCGCGGGTGCTGCGGCGCGAGGGCGTGTTTCTTGCCACCGCCCACAGTGAGGACTCGTTTGGCTCGTTGTACGAACTGGCCGGCGTCACCCCTGCCCTCACCCCCCTGCACGCACTGCTCCACCGTTTCTCGGCCCAAAACGGCCGGACCCAACTCCTCCCCCACTTCCACCACATCCAGTCGCAATTCTACCAGAACCGGCTGCGGTTCGGCGCGCAGGACGGGGACGATCTGTGGCGGTTCATGCGGTTCAAATGGCCCCTCCTGCGCCCCGACACCGAACCCCCGGACACGCCGCCCCCGGATGTGGCGCGCCGGCTCGCGTCGGCCCGGAACAGCCCGGACGGATTCGAGGTCGAGAAAAACGACGTTGTCTTTTGGAGCCGCCGGCCCCGCGCGCCATGAAAGCCCGGTTTTGCAGCCAGTGCGGCAGCAGGGTGCAGACACGCCCCGTGGCCGGGCGCGCCCGCGAAGTGTGCCCGAGCTGCGGAACGGTGTTTTATCGAAACCCGCTCCCGGTGGCGGCGGCGGTGGTGGTCAATCCGCACCGCGAAGTGCTGCTGGTCAAGCGCCGCCGCCCGCCCCGCCAGGGGCTGTGGTGCCTGCCGATGGGCTTTGCCGAACTGCAGGAAACCATCGCCCACGCGTCGCTGCGCGAACTCAACGAGGAAACGGGCGTTTCCGGCCGCGTCGTCCGCCTGCTCGCCGCCGAATCCGTGACGGTTGACCCCTATGGCGACCTCCTGGTGGTCACGTTCGAAGCGCAGAAACTCGGCGGCGGCGAGCGGCCCGGCGACGACGCCGAGGCGGTCGGCTACTTCAGCCCCGACGCCCTGCCCCCGCTGGCGTTCACGGCCAATCAACGCGCCATCCGCGCCTGCGTGCAGGCGCACCGCGAGGAGTGGGCCATCCACGACTCTTTCCAACACCTGCGCGAGGCTCCCGGCCAGGCGCTGCTCTCCGACCCCCTCGTCGCGTTCGCCACCCGCCACGCCCGCGCCATCGCCAACGCCTGGTTGCACGATGTCCAAAACCATCCCACCACCCCCTCCTACGCCCGGGCCGATACGCGCCGCCTCCTGGAACGGGTGCACGGCGTCCTGTCCCATTTCTCCGAATGGCTGGCCAACGGCGACGACCGCCGGGATGTGCGACACTTTTACCGGGAACTCGGCCGCGAACGCCACGCGATGGGCTTCACCTTGCCTGAGGTCCTCAGTTCCCTCACCCTCCTGCGCAAGCATATCCTCACCCACTCCAGAGCCCAGGACGTCTGGCGCAGCCCCCTCGACGTCTACCGCGTCCTCGAACTCGAACACCGGGTCATCCTGTTTTTCGACAAGGCCATGTACCACACCGCCCGCGGCTACACCTCAGCCCCATTGACGCGGTCTTGACGCGGCTCCCCCGCCCCCCCCCTCAAAGCCCGCCGCAAGGTCCGCAGGCCCACATCGGCAACTCCGGCCCCGCGCGCCCCAACCCGCACCGGATCCGAACGGCCTGCAGGGCGCGCCTTCCCGGCAGTCAGCGCCGCCGCCGCCGCGCCGGTCCGAAAAAATACCCGCCATGAACCCGGACGGCCTTGACTTTCTTTTCGTGGGCGGGGCGCTGGTCTTTTTCGTCCTCGAACAGGGAGGTGTAGGTGTAGGTGAAGCCGTCGAGCTTGACGCGCTGGATCTTGGTGCCGATGAAGCGCTCGATGGCTTCCATGTGGCCGCGGTCCTCGGCGACCATCAGCGTGAAGGCGTCCCCGGTGGCCTGGGCGCGCCCGGTGCGGCCGATCCGGTGCACATAATCCTCCGGGTGTTGGGGCACGTCGTAGTTGATCACGTGGCTCACATCCAGAATGTCCAGGCCCCGCGCGGCAATGTCCGTGGCCACAAGCAGCTCATAGCGCCCGTCGCGAAAACCGCGCAAGGCCTGCTCCCGTTCGCTCTGCGTGCGGTTGGAATGGAGGATGGCCACTGCGTGGTTCTCCCGGCGCAACATGTGCCCAACCCGGTCGGCCCGGTTCCGGGTGCGGCAAAACACAATCGCGGAATCGTAGTTCACCTGGTTCAGCAGCGACCGCAACAAGTCGAATTTCTGGCTGTCGGCAACCGGGTAAACCACGTGCTTCACCGTCGCCGCCGGGGACCGGCGCGCTCCAATCTCGACCGTCTGCGGATCGCGCATGGCCCACCGGATGAGGCTTTCGATTTCGGGGGGGATGGTGGCCGAAAACAGCGAGGTGTGCCGCTGGCGGGGGCATTTCTCGACGATGCGCCGCACATCGGGCAGAAACCCCATGTCGAGCATCCGGTCCGCCTCGTCGAGCACAAGGTATTGGACATGCTGGAGACCGCCCGCGCCCTGACGCAGAATATCGAGCAGGCGCCCCGGCGTCGCCACCAGCACATCCACACCCCCGCGCAGCGCCTCCCGTTGCCGCCCGTAGCCGACCCCGCCGTAGACGACCGCCACCTGCAGGCTGCTGAACCGGCCCAGATCCCGCCACGCCGTCTCCACCTGCGCCGCCAACTCGCGCGTGGGTTCGAGCACCAACGCGCGTATCCTGCCGTTCCCCGGCTCCAGCTTCGTGATGATCGGCAGCGCAAACGCCGCCGTCTTGCCCGTCCCCGTCTGCGCGCTGCCGATGACGTCGCGCCCGTCGAGGATCAGCGGAATGCCCCGCAGCTGAATGGGCGTCGGTTCCACGTAGCCCATCGCCTTCACCCCGGCCAGCGCCGATGCCGAAAGCCTCAGTTTGCTGAATGCCATGGCGCAGACTACTCAGCCGGCCCGGGCCGACAAAGGAAATTCACGCTCAATACCTCGGCAGGTCGCTGCTCGAATCAAACGCATACGCCAGCGCAAACGTCCCGTGGGAATTCTCCACCATCACCTGGCTGGGCGAATGCGAGCGCGCCAGAATCCTCGCCGTGTGAACCGCCTGCTTCTTGCCCGGCAGACGGTGAATGGCGCTCCTGTTGCCTTCGCGAAAGACCAGCCAGCCGCCTCCGTGACCGCTGGCCACGAAAAAACGCTCGATGCCCGAAATCGCGCCGGCCGAAGCGTTCGGAGCATGGCCGGCGCCATGAGATGATTGCGACATAGGTGCTGCCCTTATCATGCACCATCCCCACCCCCCACACCAGCCTTTTCTTCGCCACCGCGACGGCCCGCGCTCCTGCGCCGCATCCGGCGCTTGCCGGTGGCGAACGCGGTCCCTCAGCCGCGTCGGCGCGCCACCCACCCTCCTTCGCGGCAGCGGCGAACGACGGTGGCCGCGGGGGGCATCCGCAATCCCGGATGCCCCCCGCGGAACAAGCCGCTCAACGGGTCGAATACCGCGGCTTGAATTCCCGGGCGAGGCGGATCAGCACCCTGATTTCCGCCAGGGCTTTTGAGCCCACCAGCCCGGGAAACGCCGCCAGCGCGCTGTGGGCGCGGCCCGGTGTCCGGGTCGACAACACGGAGCGGCGGCGCGGTGACGTAGCTCGATCATTCATGGCAGGTATTGCGGGTTGCGGCTGTAAGGACATGCCGCCCCGCCGCGCAGCGCAGCGGCCGGCGCCATGCCAAAAGCCATGGACGTTGAAACGCCATGGGAACTCCGATCTCGCGATGCAGTCGTGTCCATGGTTCCCACGGGAGCTTGAGCACCCCGCGGGCCAACGCCCCGGCGCCTTGCGGATCTTTGCCCGCCAGATCCCTCCACGCCGCCCGCTGCCGCCCCCGCCCCGCCCCACTGCACCGGAACGGGACAGTCTGTCCAAGAACGGGAGCCCTTCGCCTCATCAGAATCCCGGTTGACAAATAAGACGCAGGCCGAGATGCTCCGCCGCACGTTTACCGAAACTGAAGCCGAATCACCCAACCGCACACCTTATGGAAAGCCATCAGCATTCATGGACGTTTTTTCGATCGGGCGGCGTTGACCAGGTTGCCTTCCTGAGCGGCGCGGACATTTGGAACCTCGAGCACCTCGACCAGAAACTGTGGGTCGCCCTCGCCATGCCCACCCGCGGCATCGAGTTCGACCCCAAGACCCTCGACCACCTCGACACCGACAAGGACGGTCGCATCCGCGCCCCGGAAGTTCTCGCAGCGGTTCAATGGCTCAAGGAGGTCTACAAGGATCCCAACGGCCTGCTCAAAGGCGGCGACAGCGTCCCCTTGTCCGCCATCCATACCCAGACGCCCGCCGGCACCGCCCTGCTGGCCGGCGCCCGGCGCATCCTTCAAAGCCTCAGCAAACCCGACGCCATGGCGATCAGCATCGCGGACATCGCCGACACGGTCAAAATCTTCGCCCAAACCAAACTCAACGGCGACGGGGTCGTTCCGGCCGAAGCCGCCGACGACGCGAAGCTCAAGCAGGCCATCGAAGACATCATCAGCGCCGTCGGCAGCGTTCCGGACCGCAGCGGCAAGCCGGGCTTGAACCCGCCGCTCCTGGAGACGTTCTTCACGCAGGCCAAGACCTTCGCCGAATGGCACGCCAAGGCCGGTGCCGACAAAACCATCCACCCCCTGACCCCCGACGCCACCGCTGCCGCCGCCGCCGCCATCCACGCCGTCAAAGCCAAGGTGGACGATTACTTCGCCCGCTGCCGCCTGGCCGCATTCGACCCGCGCGCCCTGACCGCCCTCAACCGCCAGGAAGCCGAATACCTCGACCTCGCCGCCAAAGACCTCACGATCTCCGCGCAGGAAGTGGCCGGCTTCCCCCTGGCGCGCATCGAGCCCAAAAAGGCCCTGCCCCTGGGCGAAGGCCTTAATCCTGCCTGGATAGGCGCCATCCGATCCTTCGTCACCACCGCCGTGGTCCCTCTGCTCGGCGGCAGCAAACCCACCCTCTCCGAGGACGATTGGGCCGCCGTCCAAGCCAAAATCGCGCCGTTCGACGCCTGGACCGCCGCCAAACCCGCCACCGGTGCCGAAACGCTCGGCGTCGCCCGCGTCCGCGAACTGCTGGCCGGCAACACCCAAAGCGCCATCGCCCAACTGATCCAAGCCGACGCCGCCCTCGAGCCCGAATACGCCCAGATCCTGGCCGTCGAGAAGCTCGTTTACTTCCAGCGCGATTTCTTCAAGCTCCTCGACAACTACGTCAACTTCGCCGACTTCTACGGGCGCAAGGGCGCCGTGTTCCAAGCCGGCACCCTCTACCTCGACGGCCGCAGCTGCAAACTCTGCGTCCATGTCTCGGACGCCGCCAAGCACGCCGCCCTCGCCGGCCTTTCCCAGGCCTACCTCGCCTACTGCGATTGCACCCGCCCCGGCGGCCAGAAGCTCTCTATCGTCGCCGCGTTCACCCAGGGCGATTCCGACCACCTCATGGTCGGCCGCAACGGCATCTTTTATGACCGCCAAAGCCGCGACTGGGACGCCACCATCACCCGCATCGTCGCCAACCCGATCAGCATCCGCGAAGCCTTCTGGATGCCCTACAAGAAAGCGGTGCGCGCGATCGAAGACATGATCGCCAAACGCGCCGCCGCCGCCGAATCCGCCTCCGCCGCCAAGCTCACCACCGCCGCCCAAGCCGCCGCCACCGCCGACAAACCGCCGGCTGCGGCCCCGCTCCCGGCCAAGAAAATGGACGTCGGAACCGTCGCCGCCATCGGCGTGGCCCTGGGCAGCATCGGCACCTTCCTGGGATTGCTCCTCGGCAAGTTCATTGAACTGGGCATCTGGATGCCGATTGCGTTCGTGGCGTTGATCCTGCTGATCTCCGGCCCCGCCATGCTCCTGGCTTACCTGAAACTCCGCCTCCGCAACATCGGCCCCATCCTCGATGCCAACGGCTGGGCCATCAACGGCCGGGCCAAAATCAATGTCGCCTTCGGCAAGGCCATGACCGACATGGCCGCGCTTCCGCCCGGCTCCCGCCGCTCCCTCCAGGACCCCTACGCCGACAAGAAGAGCGTCTGGCGCTGGCTCTGGTTCCCCATCCTCCTCGTCATCCTCGCCGCCCTCTGGTATTTCGGCAGCGTGGACCGCTACCTGCCTGCCCGCGTCAAAAGCACCGCCGTCCTCGGCACCAACGCGCCCGCCTATCGCGCCGCGCAGACTCCCGCGGGCGTCCCCTCCACCAAACCGCCCGCGGCGAAACCGGAATGACAAACAGCCCGCCCGGACAAACACACCGAGTCCTGCCGCTGTCTTTCGCCATCCCTCGGCCAGTTTCGAAACGCTGACTCAGCCAATCCAAGCGGGTTTTCCAATCCGGCTTCCGTTCCGGTGGCGGCGCGCGGTGCGTCAGGCAGCCCACCGTCCTGCCATGGCGGCGCAACTCGAAGCTCGCGCCCCGTTCGAGCGCGTCCAGCACGCCGGCGATTTTCCGGTTCAAATCGCGCATCGTGAGCGTTTTCATGTCAGGCCAAGTATGCCTGACTTTATGGCCTCGCAAGCGGGATGTTCACGAGGAACCGGCCGGCAACGCGCTTGCCCCCTGGTGTGTTGCTGTCAAGGCGGCAGCCGCACATGGACCAGGGACGCCGCCATGAATTCAAGGAACGGCCCCGGCACCACGCCCAGGCCGATCACCCCCGCCACCAGCGCGACGCACAGCAGGCGCGTCGGCCCATCGAGCGCCACGGCCGGCAGGCCGGTGTCGCCTCCAAAATACGCGGTGCGAACCACGTTCAGGTAATAGTAGAGGGCGATGGCCGTGTTGACGACCGCAACGATCACCAGGGCGAGATGCCCCCGCGCAAACGCCGCCTTGAGCAGCGCAAACTTCGCCGTGAACCCCGCAAACGGCGGCATCCCCGCCAGGCCAAAGATCCCCACCAGCAGCGTCAGCGCCAGCAGGGGCGCGCGCCGGTGCAGCCCGGCCAGGTCCTCGACGGCCACATTCGCGCCGTCCGGCGAGAGGGTGCACACGACGGTGAACACAGCGAGCACCATGAACACATAAGCCACGATGGCATAGAGCGCCGCGGCCGACCCGGCCGGGTCGAGCGCGACAAAGCCCATCAGCACGTAGCCGGCGTGGGCGATCCCCGAGAAGCCCAGCAGGCGCTTCAGGTCCGACTGCACCAGGGCGAGGAGGTTGCCGTAGCACATGGACGCGCCCGCCAGCAGCGCGAGCATCACGGCGATCGCCGGATTCTGCGGCGTCGCCAGGGCCACCAGACGCGTCAGCACCGCCACCGCCCCGATCTTGGGCAGGGACGCGATCAGGGTGGCGGTTTCGTTCGCGGCGCCCTGGTAGACGTCGGGCGTCCAGAAGTGGAATGGGAACACAGCCAGCTTGTAATACAATCCGCCGAAGGTCATCAGCAGCCCCGCCACGGCCAGAGGCGACTGCGCGACCGGGGGCAGCCTCTGCAGCATCGCCGGCAGCGAGGTCGTGCCCGTCACGCCGAACAAATAGCCTATTCCGAAAACCATGATCCCGTTCGCGGCGATGCCGAACATGAGGTATTTGACGGCGGCCTCCATCTGGCTGCGCTGGCCTTCGCGCTCGCGGCGCAGCGCCACCATCAGGTAGAGCGGGAACGACGCGAGCTCCAGGGCCACCACGAGCGTGATCAGCTCGACGCAGCTCACCAACATCGCCCATCCGCACACGCTCAGGGTCAGAAACAAATGGTATTCGGACCTGACCTCCTCGCGAATGTCCGCCAGGCGCCCGCCCGCCAGCACCACGACGAGATACCCCAGCCCGATCACGAGCTTGAGCCATTGGGAAAACGCGTCCACGCGGTAGGCGCCATGGAACAACGCCGCCTCGCGCCCCAGGGCCACTCCGCCGGCGGCAAGGGTCAGCAGCGCCGTCAGCAGCGCCGCCCGCCGGGCGGCCCGGGCCCGGCCGGTGCCGAGGCTGATGTCGAACAGCGCGAGGGCGCCGAGGAGCAGCACCAGTTCGGGCAGGAACGCCAGGAGCGAGTCAAGGCGCGGCAGCATAGGCGGAGGGGGTGTGGACTTGCTCGAGCAGATGTTGCACGCTGGCATGCATGACGCGCGTGAAGGGCGCCGGCTGCAGGCCGATCCAGAACACCAGGACCAGC
This sequence comes from Verrucomicrobiota bacterium, assembly GCA_016935555.1. Lineage (GTDB taxonomy): Bacteria > Verrucomicrobiota > Verrucomicrobiia > Limisphaerales > JAFGQR01 > JAFGQR01. Next base: position 40,977 of record JAFGQR010000129.1, on the reverse strand, counting down.
AGCGGCGCAAGCATCGCCATTTCCCGGAGCTCCAGGTCCTTGAGCGCCGAGTGGTCCGGGTTGCGCGTGCCGCCCCAGGCCAGCTTCTGCAGCAGGCGGAGCATGTAGGCCGCCGCCAGCACCACCCCCGGCACCGCCAGCCATGTCATCGCTTTCGAGCGCGCGAACCCGCCGCTCAACACCAGGAATTCGCCGATGAACCCGTTCGTGCCCGGAAACGCCAGCGACGCCAGCGAGAACACGCCGGCGCCCAGGGCGAATCGCGGCATGAACTTGCCCATGCCGGACGCCTGGTCCAGGTCCCGCGAGTGCAGCCGCTCATAGACGATGCCGACCACGAGGAACAGCGCGCCGGTGGTCACCCCGTGGTTGATCATGACCAGCAGCGCGCCTTCGAGGCCGGACGTGTTCAACACGAAAATCCCGAGGGTGGCGAACCCCATGTGCCCCACGCTCGAGTAGGCCACCAGCTTCTTCAAATCGCGCTGCGCCAGCGCCGTCAGACCCCCATACAGGATCGCCGCCACCGACAACCCCAGCAACCAGGGCGCAAACACGCGCGCCGCATGCGGAGTGATGGGCAGCCCGAACCGCAGAAACCCGTAGGCGCCCATCTTGAGCAGCACGCCCGCCAGCAGCACGCTCCCCGCCGTCGGCGCCTCCACATGCGCCGCCGGCAGCCATGTGTGCAGCGGCACCATCGGCACCTTGACCGCAAACGAGAGCGCAAACGCGGCAAAGATCCAGCACTGGAACCCGGCCTCATACGGCCGCCCCATGAGCGACGGGATGTGGAACGTCCCCGTCTTCAGATACAGCGCCAGGATGGCCACCAGCAGAAAGACCGAGCCGGCCATCGTGTACAGGAAAAACTTCAGCGCCGCGTAAACCCGCCGCGGCCCGCCCCAGATCCCGATGAGCAGGCTCATCGGAATCAGCATCGCCTCCCAGAACACGAAGAAGAGCACAAAGTCCAGCGCGCAAAACACCCCGATCATCGCACTCTCCATCACCAGCAGGCCGATCATGAATTCCCGGACCCGGACCACGATGGCGCGCCACGAGGCCAGCACGCACAGCGGCACCAGCCACGCCGTGAGCAGCACCAGCCACAGGCTGATGCCATCGACCCCGAGCGTGTAATGGAGGTGCAAGGGGGCAATCCACACGGCGTGCTCGACAAACTGAAACCGGGCGGCGGCGGGATCGAACCCCGCGAGCAACGCCAGGGAAGCCGCGGCCAGCGCCGACGTGCAGGCCAGCGTCCACCACCGCAGGGCGCGTTCGCCCCGAAGGAACGCGGCGCCGGCCGCCGCCGCGAGGGGGCTGAAGACGAGCAGGCTGAGCAGCGGCACGCTGGGGCTGGGGGAGGTCATGGCGCGGCTCAACCCAGAAACCACAACGCCACTGCCAGCGCCGCGGCGGCCGCCAGCGCCAGCGTTAACGTCTCCTGCACCGCGCCGCGCTGCACCCGCCGCAGCCGCCGCCCGAAGCCCCACACTGCCTTCGCGAACCCGTCCACCGCCCCGTCGACCGCCCGGGTGTCCCACACGCCGGCCAGGCGCGCCGCCCCCATCAGGGGGATCAACCCAAGCGCACGGTGCGCCGCGCCCATGCAAGCGTCGGCCCATTGAACCGGCTGCCGCGCCACCCAGAACAGCGCGCGCGCGCCTATCCGGTAGAACCAGTCCAGGTCGAGGCTGAGGGTGGGCGCCGGTTCGAGCTTCCTGCGCAGCAGGAAGAAGCCGACGGCCGTGAACGACAGGTATTGGAGCGTTTCGAACACGTGATACGCGGTGTAGGGCTGGTAGGCCACCGGGTTCGGCAAGAGGCCATACAGATACGGCGCGTCACAACCCAGAAACACGCACAAACCCGCCGTCACCGCCATCGCCACCCTCATGTTCCAGGGCGGATCCGCGGCGCGCTCGAACACCGCCGCCTCGCACCGCCGCCGGCCGAACCAGATGAAGTACGGCACCTTGAGGCCGGTGTGGAGGAAGGTGCCGACCGACGCGAGGTTCAGGAGGAACCCGGCGCCCGGGAGGTGCTCGTCGAAGCTGGCCTGGACGATCATGGCTTTGCTCACAAAGCCGCTGAACAGCGGGAAGGCCGAAATGGAGAGCCCGCCGATCAGGGTGAACAGGAATGTCCACGGCATTTTTTCCCAGAGCCCGCCCAGGTCGGTGAGTTTGCTTTTGCCGGTCATGTGCAGCACGGCGCCGCAGCCCATGAACAGGAGTCCCTTGTAAAGGATGTGCGCAAAGGCATGGGCGCACGCGCCGTTGATGGCCATTGCGGTGCCGAGGCCCACGCCCGCGACCATGTAACCGACCTGGCTGACGATGTGATACGCCAGGAGCCGGCGGGAGTCGTTTTCCAGCACCGCATAGACCACCCCATACAACGCCATCACAACCCCCAGCGGCACCAGCAGGTCCAGCCCCGCAAACCCCCGGCACAAGGCGTACACCGCCGTCTTCGTCGTGAACGCGGACAGGAACACCGACCCGTTGAACGTGCCTTCGGCGTAAGCGTCCGGCAGCCACGCGTGCAACGGCGGCACCGCCGCGTTCAGAAGAAACCCGGCCAGGATGCAACACGCCCCCGGCGTGAGCCGTCCGACGTCCAATGCCGTGAATTCCCAGCCGTGCCCGCCGGCCCGGCAGTGCATGAGGATGCCCGCCAGCAGCAATGCCCCGCCCGCCACGTGGACCAGCAGGTAGCGAAACCCGGCCGCCACCGAGGCCGGCCGACGCCGGTACCAGACCAGGAACACCGACGAAAATGCCATCAGCTCCCAAAACACGAACAGCGTGAGGTAATCCCCCGCGTAAATCGCCCCCAGCGAACCCGCCGCATACACCCACGCCGCCATGTGCTGCCCGTCCTCCTTCACGTGCATCCCGTAAAGGGTGCTCAACACTGCCATCAGGCCCATGATGTGCCCGAACACGCCGCTCAACCCGTCCACGCGCCCCAGCGTCAACACCCAATCCAGGAACCGCACCTCGCCGAACGTTCCCGGCGTCAGGCACAGCACCCGGACCCAGGCCAGTGCGGGAACCGCCAGCAGGTAAATCCGCTTGAGCCGCGGCGGGACGGCCGGCAGGAGCGCGGCGCCCAGCCCGAGGACCAGCGCGGGATGCAGCCACCCGTCAGTCATCGTAGTAATCCTCGCGGGTCATGATGCCCAGGCGGCCCAGCCCCTTCGACAGCACGATCAACAGGATGCAGCCGACCAACCCGAACAGCGCCCAGAAGCCCGGCACGTTCGCCTCGAGCCACGTGTGCGCCTCGCTCTTGTCCACCAGCCCGGGAACGGCGTCCGCCGCCACGAGCAGCCCGAGCGCGCCCGCCGCCGCAACCGCCACGCGCTTCGAGTGGCGCCGCAGGCCCTGGAGGATCTTCAGCAGGTTCATCGCAACACGGACCGCGCCAAGCCCATGAAGAACTCCGGATACAACCCCAGCCCCACCGAAATCACGGCGGTGAGCGTCAGCGGCACGACCATGGCCGGGGAGGCTTCCTTGAAGAGGACGGTGCGTTGTCCGGCCGGGGGCGGGCTGAAAAAGGCATGATAAACCACGGGCGCGAAGTAGGCGGCGTTGAGGAGCGTGCTGGCGAGCAACACGGCGAGGATGCCGACGGATCGGGCGTCCAGCGCGCCGAGCAGCAGATACCATTTGCTGACAAACCCGCCCACCGGCGGCGCGCCGATCATGCTGAGCGACGCCAGCCCAAACGCGCCGAAGGTCAACGGCATCGCCCGCCCCAGCCCGCTCATGTCCGAGATGTCCTGTTTGCGCGTCGCCACGTAGATGGCCCCGGCGCAGAAGAACAGCGTGATCTTGGCGAACGCGTGGTGGGCAATGTGCACCAGGCCGCCCGCGATGCCCGCCGGCGTCAGCAGCGCCACCCCGAGGATCACATACGAGAGCTGGCTCACGGTCGAGTAGGCAAGCCGCGCTTTAAGGTTGTTCTTGCCCAGCGCAACCACCGACGCCGCCAGGATGGTGAACGACACGAAATAGGCCGTCGGCAGCCCCAGGTTCAGCGCGTGCATCCGCTCGACGCCGAACACGTACAACATCACGCGCACCGTCGCGAACACCCCCACTTTCACCACCGCCACCGCATGGAGCAGGGCGCTGACCGGCGTCGGCGCCACCATGGCGCCCGGCAACCAGTGATGCAGCGGCATCACCGCGTTTTTGGCGAACCCGAGCAGGCAGCACACATAGAGCACGGTCACCAGCCCTCCGTGAACCGTCGCCGGCAGCATCCCCGCCCGGGGGCTGTCTGCGAAGTCGAGCGTGCCCGAGAGCACATAGATGAGGATGATTGCCGGCAGCACCAGTCCCTTGGCCGTTGCCGTCAGGTAGACCAGGTATTTCCGGCCGCCTTCGTAGCCTTCTTCGTCCTGGTGATGCGCGACGAGCGGGTAGCTGCAGATGCTGACGATCTCGTAGAACAGGTAGAGCGTCAGCAGGTTGTCCGCAAAGGCGCAGCCCATCGCCCCGAAGAGCGTCAGGGCGAAACAGGCGTTGAAGCGCGTCTGGGCGCGTTCGGCGAGCCCGCGCATATAGCCTGCCGAATAGAACACGGTGAGCCCCCACAGGAAGGAGGCGGCGACGGCGAAGATCATCGACAGCGCATCGGCCCTGAGAGCGAAGCGCAGGCCCGGCAGCAGTTCGAACAGCGTCCACCGCAGCGTGCGCCCGTCGCGAACCTCCGGCACCATCGCCACCGTCAGCCCGCACACCGCCGCCGCGGCCAGAAACGAGCTGCCTTCCCGGAGGTTGGGATGCCGCCGGCTGGCCATGACCACCAGCGCGCCCGCCAGGGGCGCCAGCACGGCCAGCAGCAGACGAGGATCCGGCGGGGATTCCATGCTCAGCCTTTCATCTCGTCCAGGACACCCGCCTTGATCGAACGGTAATTGCGGTACACCGCAATGATGATGCTCAGCAGGATCGCCACCTCCGCCGCCGCCAGCCCCATCAGAAACAACACCAGCACCTGCCCGACCGCCGGGTCCGGCGCCGTGAAGCGGTTCCAGACCATCACGTTGAGCGAGGCCCCCGCCATCATCAACTCCCCCCCAATCAGCATCCCCACCAGCGTCCGCCGCCGGATCAGGCCGAAGATGCCGACCGCCAGAAGAAACGCCGCCACGAGGAAATACACGCGGGGCTGGTCGTGAAACGGCAGCGCGGTCATGACTCCCCCCCATCACCCGCCATGAAGCCGCCTCGGAACACCCCCGGCGTTTGCGCCCCCCCGCAGCCCTTCATCGGTTCCCAATGCATGTCAACCATCGGCCGTTTCAGTGGCGCCCCGTCCGCGCAACCAACAGCGCCCCCAGAATCGCGACCAGCAACACCAGCGAGATCAGCTCGAACGCCAGCCCGTGCGTGGTCAGCAGCGACACCCCAATCGCCCCCACCGAGCCGTCCGTCGCCCGCGACGCCGGCGCCGCCCGCACCCCGTCCCACCCCAGCCGCGCGACGCCCCAAAAGACGCATCCGCTCACCGCCAGTGCCGTCCCCCCCCACGCGAGCCGCCGGCGGCGGCTTTCCCGGCCGGCGGACTCCTCGGTTTCCGCGAGCATGATGGCAAACACAATGGTCACGCAAACCGCCCCGATGTAGATCAGGATTTGCATCAGCCCGAGAAACGGGCTGTGGAGAAAGGTGTAGAGTCCCGCCAGGCCCAGGGAGCACACCGCCAGCCCGCACACGCTGCGAAGGATGCGCGTGGCGAGCGCGGCGAGCAGCGCGCCGGCGACGGTCAGTGCGACGAACCCGCCGAAGATCGCCTCCGCGACGATGGCCGAGGCAGGAAATGAAGTCATCGGCTTTCCTGTTCCAGCTGCCTCACCAAGTCAAGCAGGAATTCCTCCTTGTGGGGAGTCGCCCAGTTGTAGCGCTTCGAGAACCGGATCGCGGCGTCCGGACACGCCTCCACGCACGCGCCGCACAGGCTGCACAGGCTGAAATCCAGCTGGTATTGGGTCACGCGCTTCCTGCGTTCCCCCTCCCGCTTGACGCCTTCGACCGTGATGCAGCCGCTGGGGCAGGCCCGCGCGCACAACTGGCACGCGTAACAGATGGCCCGGCCCGTCGCCGGATCCCGCACCAGCTCGATCGGACCCCGGTAGCGCTCCGGCATCCGGAGCGCCTCATGCGGGTAGGGCACCGTCACCACCGGCTTGAAAAACTCCACCATCGTCACCCGCATCCCGACGAGCAGGCTGCGGCAGCCCAGGACGATTTCGCGCAGCGTCGCCCTCATGACCCGGAGAGTTGGAGCGCCGCGCCGGACAGCACCAGGATGAACAGCGAGGCCGGGATGAGGATTTTCCACGAGAGATTGAGCAGCCCGTAAAACTGCGTTCGCGGGAAGGTCCAGCGCACCCAGATCACCGAGAAGACCAGGCCGTAGAGCTTTGCCAGAAACCACACCGGCCCCGACCCCACCCCGATCGGGCTCTGCCAGCCGCCCAGGAACAACACCGTCGCCGTCGCGCACCCCACCACAATGTTGGCATACTCCGCCATGAAAAACACGCCGAACCCCATCCCCGAGTATTCCGTGTAGGCGCCCGCCACCAACTCGCTCTCCGCCTCCGCCATGTCGAAAGGGGCGCGGTTCGTTTCCGCCAGCATGCAGATGTAATAGATGACGAAGGTCAGGGGCATGAGCGGGTTGGCGTCCAGGCGGAACAGGTGCCAGCGCCAGAACCCGCCGGCCTGCTGCCGCACGATCTCCCCCAGGTCCATCGTCCCCGTCACCATCAGCAGCGTGATCATCACCAGCAACATCGGGATCTCATACGCGACGTCCTGCGACACGATCCGCGCCGCCGAGATGATGGCGTATTTGTTCCGGGACGCCCACCCGCCCAGCATGACCGCCATCACCTGGATCGAGCCGAACGCAAACAGCACGAGCAACCCCAACGGCATCTCCCGCGCCACCCACCTTTCCCCAAACGGAATCACCGCCAGGCAGATCATCGCCGGCACCAGCACCAGCACCGGCGCCGCCCGGAACAACACCGCGTCCGCCCCCGGCGGCACCATCAGCTGCTTCGAAATCAGCTTCAACACGTCCGCCACCGGCTGCAGCAATCCCGCAGGACCGGCTTCCGTCGGCCCCGGGCGCCGCTGGAACCGGCCGGCGGCCTTGCGCTCAGCCCACACGAGGTAGGCCGCATTCAACCCCACAAACGCCATCGCGCCCGCCAGCAGCGCGAACAGCCTCAAAGGTTCGGGCAGCGAAACGCTCATCGGTCAATGTCCGGAATCACCAGGTCCAGGCTGCCCAGCAACGCAATCGCGTCCGGCAGCATCATCCCCCGGCTCGCCTCCTCAAACAGGCTCAGGTTGGAAAAAGACGGCGTCCGCAGCTTGACGCGCCACGGGATTTCCCGGCGGTCGCTCACAATGCGCACCGCAAAGCGGCCGCGGGCAGCCTCGACCGCGCAGCAAAACTCGCCGGCCGGCAGCTTCAACACGCGCGGCACACCCTCGGCCCGCACCGGACCGGACGGCAGCCGCTCCAGCGCCTGTTCGACAATCCGCAGACTCTGCTCGATCTCGTCCATCCGGACCCGGTAGCGGGCCATCGAGTCGCCCTCGGGATACACCGGCACGTCGAAGTCGAACTGGGGATACACCGAGTAGGGCTCGGTCTTGCGGACGTCGTAGGCGGCGCCGGAGCCGCGGATCACGGGGCCGGTGGCACCATAGCGGCGGCACAACTCCAGCGGGATGGGGCCGATGCCGATCAGCCGGTTCCGGAGGATGATGTTGTCCGTCACCAGCTCGTGATACAGCCTGAGCCGCGGCCGCATCCGGGCCACAAAGGCGCGGGTGCCCTCGAGGAACGCGTTGTCGATATCGTGGCACACGCCGCCAAACCGGTAATAGCAGTAGGTGAGGCGCGACCCTGTAATGGCCTCGAGCAGGTCCAGGATCTGCTCGCGATCGTCAAACGCATACAGCAGCGGCGTGAACCCGCCCAAGTCCAACAGGAACGCGCCAAACCACACCAGGTGGCTCGAAATCCGGTTCAGTTCCGACGTGATCACCCGGATATACTCCGCCCGCGGCGGCACCGCCAGCCCCAGCGCCCGCTCGACCGCGCCCACAAACGCGTGCGTGTAATGCATCGCCGACAGGTAGTCGATCCGGCTCGTGTTCGGCAGAAACTGCGCATACTTCCGGTTCTCCCCCATCTTCTCGTGCATCCGGTGCACGTAGCCGCACACCGGCTCGGCCCGCGTGATATACTCCCCGTCCATCGTCAGCTTCAGGCGCAACACCCCGTGCGTTGCCGGATGCTGCGGCCCCAGGTTCAACAGAAACGTCTCCCCCGAACCCGGCGCCTGGACGGTGGCCGGCGGCGGCGTCATCCCGTGAAATCCTTCCGCAGCGGGTGAAACGCCGCCTCCTCCGGCAACAACAACGGCGTCAACCCCGGATGCCCGAGAAACCGGATGCCGAAAAAATCATGGGTTTCGCGCTCATGCCAGTTGGCGCCTGGGAAGATGCTGGAAACGGTGGGGACATCGGGCTGGTCGCGCGGGACGCGAGTGCGCACGGCCACGCGCAGGGTTGCGTGCGGATGGAAGAAATCGTAGACGATTTCCATCCGGCCTGCGGGCAGCCAGTCCAGGCCGGTGATCGTGTCCAGGGCGAAGCCGAACTGGTCCATCAGGGCCGCCGCCGCCACGACCTGGGCCGGTTGCACGTGCGCCTCCAGGTGGCACCCGCAGCGCGCGTAGTCCAACATGCGCACCGTGCCCGCCTCCGCCGCGCCCCCTTCCGCGGGTGTCGCGCCGGCCGGCCCGCCCGTCGAGGCGAGCGCCGGGGCGGCGGGGGGCGGCGCGTCTGCCGGGGGGGACGGCGGGAAGCGGGAGGCCAGTTCGCGGGCGATCTGCTCGGGGGACGGCGTCATGCGGGTTGGACCCTGGGCCAGCGGCGCTTGCCGGTGATCTTCTGTTCGAGTTCCAGGATGCCCTCGATGAGCGCCTCCGGGCGGGGCGGGCAACCGGGGATATAGACGTCCACCGGGAACAGTTTGTCGACGCCCTCGACCACGGCGTATTGCCCCGGAAACACGAAGGGCCCGCCTGAAATCGCACAGTTGCCCATGGCAATCACCCACTTGGGCTCCAGCATCTGGTCATACAACGTCTTCACCGCCGGCGCCATTTTCCAGTTCACGGTGCCGGCCACAATCATGACGTCGGCCTGCCGCGGCGAGGGCCGGAACACCTCCGCCCCGAACCGCGAGATGTCAAAACGCGACGCGCCGGCGGCCATCATCTCGATGGCGCAGCATGCCAGGCCGAAGGTGAGCGGCCACAGCGAGTTGGCCCGGCCCGCCGCCAGCAGGCGGTCCAGGGCCGCAAACGTCACGACGGGGGAGGACGGGGTTTTGGAGTCCATTCGAAGTGTCCTTTTTTCCAGGCATAGACGATCACCAGCGAGAGAATCCCCACGAAGAGCAGCAGTTCGACGAAGCCTCGCCCCGCGGCCTGGGAGCGGTAGACCCGCGCCACCGGGATTAGAAACAGCACGTCCACCGCAAACGCCACAAAGACCAGCGCATACCGGTAATACACCGCGCTGTAGCGGATCCAGGCGTCGCCGATGGGGTCCATGCCGCATTCGACATACTGGCCGGTCTTGCCGGCGGACTGCCGCGTTCGCCGCGCCGCCAGCAGCCTCGCCACCGCAATCGGCCCCAGCGCCATCACCAGCCCCCCCGCGGCAAAGGCGCACACATAAATCAAATCGAGGTCGTCCTGCTCAACCATACGCCACAAGGCCGCCATGGTTAACGTCAAGCCGACTTCGCGGTCAATCCCAAAGCCGCCGCCTCACCCCAGGCACCTCCTCCTCCGGGTCGTAACCGGGCCTGCGGTGGATGTCGACCCCGCGGGCAAAGGCCGGCGACGTCAAGGACGGCAAGCTGTTGCGTGAGCGCCGGGGTTCAGGGGAACTGGCGGACGTCGCGGCACGGCTCGAGCCGCGCGATGGCCTCCATGATCTGGTCGGCCGCGGCCTGGTAAACCGTCTTGAGCCGCGGCTTGGCGCAGACGCGGGCCTCGGCGCGCAACTCCCGGAAATCCAGCGGAAGCCCGTATTTGACCATGACGCGCCGCGGTCGCGGCCAGCGCAGATGCCGGCCATAGGCTTGGTAGGTGCCAAAGACGCGCACCGGCACGACGGGCGCGATGGATTTGATCACGACGAGACCCACGCCGGCCTTGGCCGGGCGCAGGCGCCCGTCGCAGGTGCGGGTGCCCTCGGGGAACAGAAGGATCACCCCGCCCTCGGCCAGGCGGTCCCAGATGCCTTTCAGGCCCGCGCCGCCCCCGCCCTCGCGATCCACGGGGACCACGCGCCAGAGGCGCAGCAGCCCGCCCATCACGGGCACGTTGAACAGCGTGTCGCGCGCCAGGTAATGGACCATCCGCCGGATGCCGGCGCCCACGAGCGGCGGGTCGATGAAACTGGCGTGGTTGGCCGCGAGAATGACGGGGCCGGCGGCGGGAACGCGTTCGGGATGGAACACACGCCAGTGGAAATAGGTGGCAAAAAGGGCCCGAAACGCGCGGTAGCCAAGCCGGTAGCTGAGGTGCATCGATCCGAGCGTTGAAGAGGAGCCGCACACGGCAATCGAAGGGGCATGCGGCTCAATCCTCGCGCGGCGCGCGGGCGGTCCGCTGCCGGAGGCGCCGCCGGATGTCGTTGAGGATCAGCCGGCTTGTTTGTTCGGGGGTTTGGCTCGAGTTGTTGATGATCCTCGCCCCAAGGGGAATCATCAGAGGCGCCGCCGCCCGCTGGCTGTCGCGCGCGTCGCGGGCCGCCAGGTCGTCCTCCACGCCGTCGGCGGCGCGGCGCCGCGAGCGCTCGCCGAGCGAGGCGTCGAGGAAGAACTTGAACTCCGACTCGGGAAAAATGTTGGTGCCGATGTCGCGGCCTTCCATGACGAGGTTGCCAAACCGCAGGCACGCGCGTTGCGCGCGTTTCATCCAGCGCCGCACGGCGGGCACGGCCGCCACGTGCGGCACGGCGGCGCTCGTCTCCGCGCTGCGGATTTCCTTCTCGGGCCAATACGCGCCCACCAGCAGCCGCACCTGGCGCGGGTCGCCGTCCGCACACACCAGCCGCGCGCTCCAATGGCGGCAGGCGGCGGCCACGGATTTCGGGTCATGGACGTCGACACCGGTGCGCAGGCAATGCCAGGCCAGGGTGCGGTACATGGCGCCGGTGTCGACATACACATAGCCCAGCGCCCGGGCCACGCGGCGCGCGTTGGTGCTCTTGCCGCTGGCGCTGGGACCGTCGATGGTGATCACAATCGGAGACACAGGCATGGCGATTTCAGCTTTCAACGTTCGCATGGCCCGCGGCATTCGCGACGGCGCACCGCCCATCGCCGCCTGGGGACTGGGGATTTCCAATCCCCAACCCGGGTTTGAAACGCGCCATGCGGGGCCGCGACGAACGCGTCACTCCGCCACCAGGGCGGACGCCGCCAGGGGGGTGCCGGCGACCGCATCGAGAATGGTGACGCCCAACCCGTCCGGCGGGGGTGCAGCCAGCTTCTGAAAGAAGTTTGGAAACGTTTTTTTGACGCACGCGGGATTGTGGATTTTGAGTCCGGGCACTTTCAACCCCAGAATGGCGAAACTCATGGCGATGCGGTGATCGTCGTAGGTCTGGATGGTGGCGCCGTGGAGCGGTCCGGGGCGGATGTCGAGGGTGTCGCCGGTTTCGCGGACCTGGGCGCCGCAGCGGGCCAGTTCCGTGCGCAAGACGGCGACGCGCTCGCATTCCTGGACGCGAAGGCGGCTGAGGTCGGTGAACCGGACGGGGTGTGTGGCGAGGGGCGCGATGGCGATGGCGGTGATGATGCTGTCGCCGAGGTCGGTTTGGCGGGAGAGGGTGTGGGGGAGGGGGAGGCATTCGGGGAAGCGGGCATCGATTTGCCAGCCGGAGCGGGGCCAATGGGCGACGGCGATGTGGTGGGGGGCATGGGGATCCTGGGGCTGGAGGGCTTGGGCGGCCCAGAAGTAACTGCCGCTCGAGGCGTCCGGCTCGACATGAAACGTGCCGCCGTCGCCGGGGAAGGCCCGGATCAACTCATGCGTCATGCGCACATAGGCGGACTCCTCGGGGTTGGCGCCGAGGACGTTGACGTGCCAGCCGCCGGCGCGCGCACAGAGCAACAGCGCGGACGCGAACTGGGAGCTGTCCCGGAGGCTGACGCAGCACTGGCCCTGGCGGGGACCGCCGCCGTGGATGTCGGCGGGCAGGCGGCTGTTGACGGAATCGATGCAGTATCCCAGTTCGCGCAGCGCGTCGAAGAGGGCCTCCTGCGGGCGCTGGTGCATCCGCTCGGCGCCGTGAATCCGGTAGACGCCGCGGCCCAGACACACCAGCGCGGTGAGGAATCGCGCGGCGGTGCCGGCGTTGCCCACGAACAATTCCAGGGGCTGCTCCAGCGTGCCCCCCTGCCCCACCTCGCCGCGGCGGCCTTGAACGGCTATCGTCCGGTTGCACGCGTCATCCGGCGCCGGCGCCACGTCCACGCGAAAGCCCAGCACCCGCAGCGCGTCCACCATCACGCGCGTGTCGTCGCTCCACAACGCACCCTCCAGAAGCGTCTCGCCCTGGGCCAGCGCCGCCAGCACGAGCGCGCGGTTGGTGATGCTTTTGGAGCCGGGCACGGTCACCGTGGCATCGACGGGCGAGGCCAGGGGCACCACTTCAATCAACTCGGGAAGCGGCATGGCGTGAAGGGGTTGGCAATTCTTCAGACGGGGAAGACGCCCCCGCGGCGCACCAGCCGTCGCGCCGCTCTTTGGCGGTCTCCAGAAACGCCTGGAGCGCGTCGTCCCCGGGCGCATCGAGGATCTGCCGCAGACGCCGCAGTTCGGCGATGAATCCGTCGAGAGCCTCGCGCAGGTGGTCCGCGTTGGCCCGCGCAATGTCCCGCCACATCTCAACCGAGCCCGACGCCAGGCGGGTCATGTCGCGAAACCCGCTGGCGCACACAAGCGCCTGCGCGGGGTGGCGGGCCGGGTCAAGGACCGAGTGTGCGAGGGCGGCGGCGAGAAAATGGGGCAGGTGACTGGAGCGGGCGACGAGCGCGTCGTGCAGCTCGGCCGCCATTTCCAGCGGCTTGCCGCCCACGGACTGCCAGAACTCCTTGAGACGGCGCACCGCGCCGGGGTGGGAGCGGGCGGTGGGAGTGACGACGCACATGGCGTCCTGAAACAGGTCGGCGCGGGCGGCGCGGACGCCGCTTTTCTCGAGGCCGGCCAGGGGGTGGCTGCCGACGAAGTGTGCGCCGGCCTGGGCGAGGGGGGCTTCGAGGTCGCGGACGACGGCGGCTTTGGCGCTGCCGACGTCGGTGACGAGCGCGCCGGGTTTGAGGGCGGGGCGGAGAGCGGTGGCGAGAGGCGGGATTTCGGCGAGGGGGGTGCACAGAACCACCAGGTCGGACCCGGCGACGGCGGCGTGCAAGTCGAGGCCCACCTCGTCGGCGACGCCGAGTTCCCGGCACTCGCCGGCGCTGGCGGCTCGGCGCACGTAGGCGGCGACGCGGCGCGCGAGGCGGCGCTGACGCAGCGCGAGGCCCAGCGAGCCGCCCAACAAACCGGCGCCGACCAGCGTCACCTTCTCCCAATGCACGGGCCGATTTAGCCGGAAATCCGGTGGCGCCGAAACCAAAAAATCAGGCCCAGTAATGGTAGTTGACGTCGGGAAAGAGGTTGTCCATCGCCTCGATCCGCGCCAGCCAGTGCTCGTCGACGCGGGTGGCGGTCAACTGTTCGTGCAGGGCGATGAACCGCAGGAGGTGATCCTTGACGCGTTTGCGGGCGTAGTCGGGACTGGTGCCGGTGCGCAGGATGAAAGGCCAGTCGCTGGACTGGGCCAGCAGGAGTTCGCGCGCGGCCTGTTTGAGGGCGCGTTCGACCGGGCCTTTGGCACGGGGGAACTGGCGGGCGAGATGGGTCATGCGTTCCTGGGCGACATGCAGGTGGGGATAGATCCATTCGTTGGTTTCGTTGAGCCAGACCTTCCAGTAGCCTTCCTCGCCCCAACTGGAGGGGCTGGGGGCGGCCACCTGGTGGGTGGGGTGCTGGCCCAGGTACTGCCACGGCGTGGTCAGCCTGAAGGTGCTCTGGTCGAACAGCACCTTGCGCACCAGGTAATCCAGAAACTCCGGCCCCTCATACCACCAGTGCCCAAAGAGTTCCGCGTCGTAGGGCGACACAATCACCGGCGGACGGTCCATCGCCCTGGCGAGGTCGTGGACCTGGCTGAGGCGGGCCTCGAGGAAATGCTGGGCGTGCTGGGCGGCGACCTCGAGGGCGGCACGGCGGTCGTAGATGTGTTTTTCGGCGGGGTGGCCGGTGATGCTGTGGTATTTGATGCCGGTGAAACTGCGCTGGTGGTCGGTCGGCAGATAGGGGCGCACGTAATCGAAGTCGAGATCGAACCCGATGTCGCGGTAGAAATCGCGGTAGCGCGTGTCGCCGGGGTAACCCTCGTGCTTGCTCCAGACTTGGCGGGCCGAATCCAGGTCGCGGCCGAAGGCGGCGAGGCCGTGGGGGGTGAACAGGGGCGCATACACCCCGAAGCGGGGCCGGGGCCGGGCATGGAGGATGCCGTGGGTATCGAGGATGAACCACCGGATCTCGGCCTCCTGGAGGACGGGTTCGACGCCTTCGACGTAACCGCACTCGGGCAGCCAGATGCCGTGCGGGTCCCGGCCGAAGCAGGCGCGGTAATGGTCGCGGGCGACGAGGATCTGGGCGCGGAGGGAGGGCGGGTGGTTGGCGAGCAGGGGCAACAGGGCGTGGGTGGCGGCGGTGGTGATGATTTCGAGGTTGCCGGCTTCCTGGAACTTGCGGAACGCGCCGACGAGGTTGCGGCCGTAATGGACGTAGGTTTCGCGGAGGGACTTGAACCGCTCGAAATACATGTGGGCCAGCGGGCAATACGCGGTGTCCCACGTCGTCCGGTGCACCTCCTTCTCGGCCAGTTCAATCAAGCCGTCCACGTGCCGCACAAACCGGTCCTGCAACAACGGGTCCAGCAGCATCGCACACAGCGTCGGCGACATCGTCATGGTCAGCCGCGTCTCCAAACCGTCCCGCATCCAGCCGTCCATGATCTGCACCAGCGGGAGGTAGGTTTCCGTGATCGCCTCGTAGAGCCAGTTCTCCTCGAGAAAGCGCTCATGCTCCGGGTGTCGCACGAAGGGAAGGTGCGCATGCAACAGGAGTGAGAGGTAGCCTTTCATGGGAGCGGCTTCAGGCGAACCCGGCCGACGTGATGTTTCCCCGGTTTCCGCGACGAAAGCCGTGTCGGAACTCAGGAGAGATCGTCGGGGCGTGGCGGTTTGAGGGCGGGATCCTGCGGATGCCGGCCCACCTCACCCTGGTAGTGCGTGCCGCGCCGGAATGCCAGTTCCGCCACACGCTGATCCTCGCCATTGGCCGACTTCGCGACCGCCGGCAGAAAGTAATTGCCGTCGGGCAACGCAAACCGGTAGCTGAATGTGCCGTCCTGGCGCAGCTTGATCGGCCGACCGCCGATCGTCACCTGCGCATCGGGCTCGGTGGCGCCGTAGATGACGAGTTCGGCGTTCACGTTGAACCAGAACGACTGCGGTTTGCCCGGCAGCCCGAACGGGCTGGACACGCTGCCGATGCTGGAGAGGGCGCCGCTCCAAAGGCCCGCCTGACCCAGCTGAGCCGCCGCCGCCGACCACATCTCCTGGTGCAGCTGCCGGCGGATCACTTCAGTGATCTCCAGTGAACCCATCCAGATCCGCCGCACCGCGTCCATGTTGACGATCCGCGCCAGAACCGCCTCCTGTTCCGGCGTCCAGCGCCGCGCCTGCACATCGCCGCGTTCAGGAAGCCCCGGGTAGCCCGTCGCCCGCAGTTGCTGGATGGCTTCGAGAAGCGGCACGTTGCGGCTCACCGCCACCTTCACCAAATCCACAAGCTGCGAAAACTGAAGTTCCACCGGCAACGTCTCGAACGCGAGCGACAAATCGTCCGACATCGTGTCCGGCGGCGTGAGGGTGACCCCCGAAGTCGAGACCCGGGCCCATTTCCGGCCTCGCTGGTAATAACCCAGCTCGGCCTGGAAACGCGTGCCTCCGCAGCCCACGTTCACAAACCAGTTGCGCGACTCGGGGTGCACGGCGATTTCGTGAACGGGCTCGCCCTCAATGGAATCGCGATAAATGCGAAGCACCAGGTGGCCGTCCGCGGAACTTTTATTATAACGCCTTTGCTGGTCGCGGGTCAAATCCCAACACGCATACACCCAGTGCGGATCCCTCGCCGTCAGCAGCAGCCGCCTCGTCCCGTACGCCTCAGGCAGCTCCTGATCCTCAACCGCGTCCACCCTGCCTTCCGCAGGCGGCCTCGGCCCCAGCACAAACCGCCCCCCGGGCCCGCTCGCCGACCCCACCCCACCGGCGTCCCCCTCCAGCAAGATCGGCGGAATCGCCGCCCCGTTCCTCGCAACTCTCGCCGGCCGCTTCCCGGACTTCCTCCTGCCGGACGGCGGCCGCGCCCCGTGCGCCGCCGCCGGCTTCACGGTTTTTCTCGCGCTCTCGGTTTTCATGTGGCTTTCATAGGGTTCGTGCGGGGAGCGCGTGTCGCTCCTGACCACGAATGGCACTCTAATCAGGCTCGTTGCTGCCCGCAACCCTGAATTTCGTGGTCCCATAATATCACGAGCGCGCTCCGTTCCGCTCTCGCAGCGGCAAACTTGGCTTGCCAAGGCCGGGCGGGCTGGTGTTTACTGCGGCCCATGCACCGGCCTGCGACCTCATGAAGCGACCCGGGCAATCGCGGTCTGCACGCCCGGCGAGGGCCCCCATTCGTATTTGGCTCGTCGACGACGAGCCGCTCCTGCTTGATCTGGCTGAAATCGCGCTCAAGCCGGATCATTATGCGCTGCGAAAGTTCACCGACCCCGAACTCGCCTACAAGGCCTTCGTCCGCGCGCGCGCCAGGCCGCACCTCGTGGTCACGGATTACGCCATGGGCCGCCTCAATGGGTGCGATTTCCTGGCCCGCTGCCAGCACCTGCATCCGCAGATCAAGACCATCCTCCTCAGCGGCACCGTCGGCCCGGAAATCGTCCTCAACGCCTCGGCGCGCATCGACCGGTTCCTCGGCAAGCCCTATCAGCCCGAAACCCTCGCCCAACTGGTCCGCAGCGTCCTGGCCGGCATCCCCTAGCCCGCATCCCCCCCCGCCCGGTGAGAAATGCGCCCGGAGAACCGCAGAGCGGGGTTAGCCCCGTGCCACCCGCGCGTCCTCCCTTGCAAGGAAAAAGGCGGGTTTGCCCGCCTCGTCGTCAGGGCAGGCCGCCTTCCCCCGTCGCCGTGACCGTGACCGTTTCGCGGCGCTTCGAGCGCCGGGCGGTCCGGGCTGCGCGTTCACGCGGCCACGGCCTGTGGCGGCTGGTTCTCGAACCATGCCCCGTAATACTGGAACGTCTTGCGAACCGCTGTGGCAAAGGGAATCCACACGTCCAAACCCAGTTCCCGCCGGGCCCGGCTGACGTCCGGTATGGCCGAAGACGCTGTCGGCCGGAGACCTGGCGCACCGGTCCGGATCACCGGCGGCCGCTCCGGGCTCAGGGCGGCAATGCGTTCGGCAATCTCGCCAAGCGGCAACGCCTCGTCCGACCCCACGTTGAACACCGAAGACACGCTGTCGCGCAGCAGCATCGTCCACAGCCAGACGGCCAGGTCGGCCAGGTAAAGATACGAGCCGAGCGAGGCCCCATCCTCCGGCAGCAGCACCGGGCCGCCCCCCAGCACGTCCTGAATGAAGCTGCAGACGCCGTCCCGCGATTTCAGCCCCATGCCCGGCCCCATCCATCCAAAACACCGCGCCGTCTTGCAGTCCAACCCGTGCTCCTCGCGGAAGATGGCCCCCAGCAGTTCCATCACCCGGTGCCCCTCCCCCGCCGCGTTCGCCGCCGACGCGCAAGACGACGCCTCGGGGTGCTCCTCGGAAACGGGCTGCGCCAGGGCCGGCCCCGGAAGATAGACGGCGCTCGAACTCAACAGCAGCACGCGCGCGGCCGGCTGTGTGACCGCCCACTCCAGCACTCGCCGCGTGCCCGAATACAGCGTGTCCAGCGTGCGGAAGGCGGCGCCGCCGACGTGACTCGGGCTCGTGTCGGAGGCCGCATGAACCACGAACGCCACCCGTCCGGCGGGGCAGTCCGCCTGCGCGTCGGACACATCGGCGGGATCCAGGGCGCGGACGTCGCCGCGAACGAATCGCACGCATGGATCGGAGGCGAGGTGGGGGACGTGTGCGGCGAAGTGTTCCGGGCTGCGGGTCAGGACGAGCACGCGGGCCTGCAAGTCGAGGCTTCGGTTGATGTGCGCGAAGCTCTCCAGCAGCCAGCGCCCGATCGTGCCGGTGCCGCCCGTCAGCAGCACCGTCTCACCCCGCAGCCGCGGCCAGAGATCCGCCGCATGCTGCTGGACGTGGTTCAAATCCGCCAAGGGCAGGGGCGAGGTGGGGTCATTCATAGGGTCTTCGGCAGCATGTCCTGGTTCGCCTCGGCGGATCGGCGTCCGTGTCGAAGCCCCCGTCCCGATCAGGTTGGGCTCCGGGTGTCGGGGGGGGCAACCAGTTTCGGGACCGGCCGATGGCGTTCCGTGGCGGCTTGTTGGTTGTTTTTTTGAATCTCGTCGTATACCTCCTGCCGATGCACGGGCACCGACGTCGGCGCCTGGATGCCCAGCTTCACCACGTCCCCCTCCAGGCGCACCACCTTCACCGTGATCCGGCCGTCAATCACGATGTTCTGATTCACTTTGCGGGCCAGGACGAGCATGGCGCAGCGGGGTCGGGAAAGGGGCCTCTACGTCGCCACCGGCAGCGGATGCTGCAGGGCGTATTCGGCCGAGTTGAGCGGAACCACCTGCTTGCCTGTCAGGGTCCGCCGGTTGATCACAATGGGCGCCTTCAAATTCACCGTGGCGCTCCTGTCCCGGTGCAGCGTCACGATGTTGAACACCATGGCGTCCTGCGCCTGTTCCAACCCCAGCAGCGCCGCATCCTCCGCGCTCACCTCCGGATGATAACTCTTCAGCGTGACCGGCGACGGGATCACCAGAAACGCCAACCCCGGCTCGCCCACCATCTGCAACCACAAAAACGGCGCCTCCGCCGGACTGCCCAGCAGCTCATAGCGGGTCACGGCCTCAAATCCCAACAGCCCCGCCGGAAGCTCAACGATTCCCTGCACCGGCCCGCCCACGGCTCCGGTCGCTCCGAGCTCTGGCTCCATCACGGTCGTGTCGGCAGATTTCATAGTTCAAAGCCGTCCGACACGTTCGAGCACGGCACATGCCACCGTGCAGAAACCGGCACATTCAAGGGAAAATCCGCGTGTTCCCCGGAGAAACCCGCCGCCGGCGCCCCCTACAAGGAAATTTTATCCAAAACAATGGGACTTATTTTCCAGAAGCCGCCCCTCCCCCATTGCCCCGTGAATCGCGTCCGGAATCCTGCGGCCCAGGCCCCCGCGGGCCGCCAGCAAACGGATTGTCCGAAGCCCGTCCCGGCCGGGGCGCGAACGGATTGCCGGCACGCCCGAGCCCGGCCGGCGGCGGCATTGGAGGGGCGCCGGCGGCTGCCGCCGGGCCGGCCGGGGGAGTGGCGTGTGGAGGCGTCGGGGGCGGCAGGAAGAAGGGGCTGATGGCGAGGTAAACGGATGCCAGCGCTCCCTGCACCACCAGCAGGCCGGCCCACTGCACCAGGTCGATCACCGCGCTGGCATACAACAGCACCCCCAACGCCCCCAAAACCGCGGCGGGCATCAGCGCCGCAGACGACAGCCGCCACCCGCCGGCCCAGGACAAAGGGCGGCGGGCGGCCCAGGCGAGTCCGCAGGCCACGGGCGCGCACACCGCCGCCAGCAGGGTCCAGAACCCCAGCAGGCCGGCCACGACGCCCAGCGCCGTGAACACCAACAGAAACGGCTGCCAGGCGCCCCAACGCGGCTTCAGCTCCGGCCGGTTCAACTCGACCGTCCAATCCGCCGGGTAAGGCATCGCAATGCACCCCGGCACGGAACACAGCCGCCACTGGTCCCGGCGCAATTCCACCCGCAGATCCGAGCCGGCACTGACGCTGCCCGCCGGGGTTCCTTCGACGACGACGGCGAGAAAGGGGTTTTCGGCGAGGATGCGCGAGCCGGAGAACGGCAGGTGGAGCCGGCGCCGCTCGATGCGGCCGGTCTCGGGAAGCGCGGCGATCGCCTGGTCCAGCACCGGGAACCAGTCGCTCGCCACCAGGCTCAGGATCGCCGCCGTGGCCACGGCCGCGACCACCAGCTCAACCGCCACCACCCGGCCCGATGTCGCCCGCGCCAGCGCCGCCACGCCGCCAAACGTGAACGGCTGCCACGCCACCCGCCCGTCCGCATGCCGCGGGGCCGAATCCGCACTGCCCCCGGGCGGCGATGGACGCGCGTCTTGGCCCATGAACATCGCTCAGGACGGCGGCGGGCCGGGCGGCGACGGCCCCGGGGCTTTGCCGGGCGTCGGCACCACCACCACGTTGATCGGGTAACGCACCTTCAACACGTCGTCCACGGACACCTCGATGAAGTGCGGGCCGGCGGCGGCGAACTCGACATTGGCGAAGAGGGTGACGGTGGTGGCGTTGAGGTTCGGGTCGGCCATGGTGAACCGGACCTCGCTCCGGCGCGGCGCGACGTTCCCGCCGGGCGCTATCAGCCGCACGCATTCCGTGAACTGGCCATACCCGGCCGTCCAGCGGTTGAACACCGTGAGTTTGAAGGCGGTGACGGGCACGTGCGGCACACGAACCACATCCAAGATGCCGACGAGGAAGAAGTTGCCGTTGGCCTCCTGGCGCGCTTCCTCGCACAGCAGCGAACATTGCAGGTCGGGCAGGATGCGCGCGGGTTGCATAAACGGTGTGGAATTGCCTTCGCGGGCGGCCTTCAGCCGGCACCCGCCGCTCTCTCCGCGGCGCGCACCGTGTTCTGCATCAGCAGCGCAATCGTCATCGGCCCCACACCCCCGGGATTCGGCGTGATCCGCCCGGCCACGGGCTGCACCGACGCGAAATCCACGTCGCCCACCAGCCGGCTGCCCCCCTTCGCGCTCGCGTCCGGCACGCGGTTCACCCCCACATCGATCACCACCGCCCCCGGCTTCACCATGTCCGCCTTCACAAACCGCGGCTGCCCCATCGCCGCAATCAGGATGTCCGCACGCCGGCAATGCGCCGCAAGATCGCGCGTGCGCGAATGGCACAGGGTCACCGTGGCGTTGGCGTGCGGGGCTTTCTGGCAAAGCATCGCCGCCATCGGCTTGCCCACAATGTCCCCACGCCCCAGGATCACCACCTCCGCCCCCTCCGTCGGCACCCCGCTGCGCACCAGCAATTCCCGAATCCCCGCCGGCGTGCACGGCGCAAACCCGCCCGGGTCCCCCAACAGCAGCTTGCCCACGTTCACCGGGTGAAACCCGTCCACGTCCTTCTCCGGCAGCACCGCCGCATACACCCGCGCCGCCCGAATCCCCCGCGGCAGCGGCGCCTGGATTAGAATCCCGTGAACCCGCGCCTCCGCGTTGAGCCGCCCCACCAGCGCCAGCAGCTCCTCCTCCGTCGCGTTCTCCGCCAACACGCGCGTCTCGGAACGGATGCCCAGCTGGCCGCTCATCCGCTCCTTCATGCCCACGTACACCCGCGAGGCCGGATCCTCCCCCACCCGCACGAACGCCAGCCCCGGCTCAATCCCGCGCGCCTTCAGCGCCGCGATCCGCACGCGGGTGTCGGCATGAATCTGTTCCGCAATCGCCCGGCCATCGATGACATTCGACTCCGCCATCAGGATCAGGGAACCGACTTGAGCGTCTCCACCGTCAGCACCGGCGTTTTCGGCCAGCGATCGACCAGCCCCTCCTCGCCTGAGACCCGCACCCGGTGGCCTTTGAAATCAAGCAGAGTAATATTGCTCGAAGGGCTGTAGAGGTAGTTGATCGTCCGTCGCGTGTCCAGGCTCTCCAACACGAATTCCGTGGGCGCCTGAATGCTCAAACTGCGCCTCACAATCCCCTCGCGAACCACCGTCCGCTTCGGCGGCTCCACCTCCGCCGGCACCGCCGGTTCCGCGCCGGGCGCCGGCTGCACAACCGCCGCCTCCGCCGGCGGCGGAGGCGCCTCCGGCGAGGGCGTCGCTGGCGGGAGCGTCGCTGGCGGGGGCGCCGTTTCGGCGGGCGGCAGTGTCACCACCGCCACGTCGCCGGCCGGCGGCGGTGTGGACGGCGGAGGCGGCGCGGGTTCCGCCGCGGGCGGCGTCGGCGCCGGAGGCGGCTCCGTCACGGGCGGGATGACGGCAACGGCGTGGGATTCGAGTTCGACGAGGTAAGCGGCGACGAAGGCATGCGTCTGCGCGGGCGACTCGATCCGGATCCAGTCGCCTTTCACTTCGAGTTCCCGGATCGTGGCGCCTTTCTCGAGTTGGCCCAACACACTGTAATTCTCCCCGGGGCCGCTGCGCAGATTCAGCCGGTTGGCCTTGACCGTCCGCGTTGTGCCGTCGACATATTGCGCGTGCACCCACACGGTCGCCCCCTTCGGCCGGACGATCTTCAGCCACCGCTCCGGCTCTCCCGCCCGCGCGTTCTTCAGCGTGATTTCCTCGAGCACGGTCACCCGGTCGCCCTTGTTGAGCCGCGCGACCACCTCGCTCCCCACGGTGGCCTGCCCTCGAACCAGCACATCGCTGCCCTTCACCACGCCCGCAACGGGCTGAGGCAAACCCCGTTTGACGTCGCCGGTCCCGGCGGGCGGCTGCGCGTCGGCCTTGGCCGCCGGAGGCGGATCGGCGGCCGGCGTTGGAAGCGTCTCCGAGGGTGAGGCAGCCAGGACCTGGCTGGCGATGAGCACCGGGCAAAGCGTCGCAAACCCACACATCCAGTGTTTCACGTTCATAGGACGGCCATTAGAAGTCCATTCCGAGGTTCTGTCAACGCCGACATGCAGCCCGCCGCCCTGCCCGCAGCACACTCCTGCCGGGGGCGTCCAGGCTGCCGTCCCGCGCCGCCCCCCAAGACAACCCGCTCCGGGCCCCGCCTCACTCGGGCTTGGTCTTGCGCAGCCCCGTCACCCGGTCGCCCTCTTTCCATTGCCCGTGCTTCTTGAGCACGTCAACACGCTCGAAACGTTTCAGGACATTGCGTTTGGCGCTCGACGCCGATGCGGAGCGCAAGCTTGGATGTTGTGACATAATGCTCTGGGTCGATACAGTTTTTGCCTACCGCCCCGCATTCGCCGGACGGCGTGCGCCTTCTACCACGGCTCGAGCCGGATGACCAGGGGTTAATTCGCGCCCGGGCTGATAATCAGGGCCGTAGGGACGGTCAAACGGGGCCGATTTCGACAACTTGGTCTTCACCCGGCCGGTTGGCCCCGACCTTGCTGAGTTTCCGGAAGCAAAAACATTGGCACCCGGGACAACACAGACGGCGAATTCCGGGCTAACCGGTTGTTGGACATGTCAGTCGGCACTTTAACTGCCAGCGACGAGTCTCAATTGGCCCAAACCATTGAGATGTTCGAGGCCATTACGCAATCCCAGCCTAATGACTATCAGTCCCTCGAAATCCTCAAGGAAGCCTACGCCAAACTCGGGCGCGAACCCGACGTCATCAGCGTCTCCAAACGCATCGCCAAGGCCTATGTCGCCATGGGCCAGCTCTCCTCCGCCATCCTCGAATACGAGAGCATCCTCCAGCGCTACCCCGATGACCCCGATGTCCTCGCAGCCCTCGGCGACATCGAAAGCAAAGCCTCCAGCCTCACCATCCAAACCGTCTCCCCCCACGTTCATCCCGACCCCTTGTCCGCCCCCGCCCAGGATTCCCCCGATCATCCGACCGAAATCGACCGGATTCCCGCCGATTACGACGATGGCCGTGCGGCGATGTCCAAAATCTTCGTGGATGGGAAGATCATCACCGCCGGCGATTTCGAGCATTACTGGCCCAAACCGGATTTCAGCGCCCACCTCAAGAAGCCCGGCGGCTGCTTCCTGCAGGTGCTCATCGACAAAGGCGTTCTCACCGTCGAGCAAGCCCTCAAACTGCTGTCCGACAAATCCCCCCTGGCCTACCTTCCCCTTGCCCATTACGACGTGGACTATGAACTGACGCGGCATCTGCCGGCTGCCACCTGTCTGCGGTGGGTCGTCCTGCCCTTCGACCGGCTGAGCAAATCGCTCATGGTCGCCACCGCCAATCCCTTCAACCGACAGGCCGCGGTCGAACTCGAACAGGCCGCCCAACAACGCCTGCTGTGGTATCTTGCCCCGCCGGGCGACATCCTCAAAGCCCTCCAGAAAGCCTTCCGCTGAGCCGCCCATGCATCCCGGCAAAACATTCGGAGAACGCATCGCGGATGCCCTGGTCGAAGACGGGCTGCTCTTCCCCCAGCAGGTCGAGGAACTGCTCGAACTCCAAAAGAAGGAAGGCAAACGCCTCCTCAAAATCATCGTCGAAAAGGCCTATGTCACCGAGCAGGACATGGCCGTCTCCATGGGCCGGGTCCTCAACACCCCTCCCATCAACCTCTCCCGCCTCAACCTCCAGCCCGATGTCGCCGAACTCCTCCCCCGCGACATCTGCCACTCCCACAAGATCGTCCCCGTCTCCCGGCTCGAGAACCGCCTGTTCCTCGCCATGGCCGACCCCCTCAACGTCGTGGCCATGGACGACGTCCGCCGCATCAACAAACTCGAAATCGTCCCCCTCATCGCCTCCGAAAAAGCCATCCTCGACAAGCTCCACCAAATCGATACCGGCAAGAGCGGGCGCATCGAGGACATCATCGAACACGCCGAAAAACAAGCCGAACTGACCGAGGAAGCCGACAAGCTCGAAACCATCAAGGAGCAGATCGAAGAGGTCAACCTCGACAAGCTCACCGCCTCCGTCGAGGAAGCCCCCGTCATCCGACTCGCCAACGTCATCCTCATCCAGGCCATCAAGGACCGCGCCAGCGACATCCATATCGAACCCTTCGACCGCATGGTCCGCCTGCGCTACCGCATCGACGGCATCCTCATCGACAAGACGCCGCCCCCGCGAAACCTCCACGTCGCCCTCGTGTCCCGCCTCAAAATCATGAGCAGCCTCGACATCGCCGAACGCCGCCTCCCCCAGGACGGCCGCATGCGCGTCAAGGTCGGCGGCCGCGATTACGACCTGCGCGTCTCCTTCCTTCCGACCGTTCACGGCGAGAAATGCGTGCTGCGCGTGCTCGACAAGACGAACCTCTCCGCCAGCATGGAGAAAATCGGCATGGACCCCGACACGTTCCGGCGCTTTCGCGCCGCCGTCGACGCCCCCCACGGCCTGCTGCTCGTCACCGGCCCGACGGGCTCCGGCAAGACCACCACTCTCTACTCCGCCCTCAACGAACTCAACAACCCCGAATACAACATCGTCACCGTCGAAGACCCCGTCGAATTCCAAATCCACGGCATCAACCAGGTGCCCATCCGCAAGGAAATCGGCCTCTCCTTCGCCAATTCCCTCCGCTCCATCCTCCGTCAGGACCCTGACATCATCATGATCGGCGAAATCCGCGACACCGAAACCGCCGAAATCGCCGTCGAATCCGCCCTCACCGGCCACCAGGTCCTCAGCACGATGCACTGCAACGACGCCGCCGGCGCCATTACCCGCCTCGACGACATGGGCATCGCCCCCTTCCTCATCTCCTCCTCCGTCATCATCACCGCCGCCCAACGCCTCGTCCGCAAAATCTGCCCCAGCTGCAAGGAGCCCGTCACCTACCCCCCCACCATGTTCCGCGACCTCAACATCCCCCCCAACCACTTCGAGGGCGTCCCCATCTTCCGCGGCCGCGGCTGCGAACGCTGCAACAACAGCGGCTACTCCGGCCGCACCGCCATCGTCGAGGCCATGACCATCACCGACGAAATCCGCAAGCTCATCATCGCCCGCGCCAGCGCCATGGAAATCTCCAGAGTCGCCATCAACCAGGGCATGAAAACCCTCCGCGATGTCTCCCTCATGAAAGTCAAAGAGGGCATCACCACCCTCGAACAAACCCTCGTCGTCACCGCCGGCCACTGACCGTCGCTTCCCGCCTCAGCGCGCCGGGGCGGCCGCCAGTCGCAGCTCCCGCATCTTGAGGAATGCGCGGCCCTGGAGGTTTTTTGTTTTGAGCTGCGCCTGGCAACTCAACAAGCACTGGTCGAGTCCGAAATGCGGCACCTCGAAAAGGAGGACGGTCTGGACGTTGGTCGTGTGCAGTTGCCATGTGTTGCCCGTGAGGGTGAGGTAGGGAGACAAGGGGGCCTGGTTTGGGATGAGGTCGCCGGCGGCCGTCGTCAGAGGCTGCGGATCCCCGACATACGCGTTGATCCTGCTCAGCTCGCTGGTGCCGCGGATGTTCCAGACCCAAGGGGTGCCCCGTTCCAGCAGAAGCTCCGCATCGAAGAACCCGCCGGCGGCGGGACGTTGGCCTGCGCCATCGCAGCCTGGGCGATCACCGCCGGCGCCGGCGGATGCCGGAAGGCCCGCTTGACCGAAGGCCGCGTCAGGGTGACGAGCGCCCAGAGGCCGACGGGCAGGCCGAGCAGGTTGGCGGGGGAAATGACCAAGGCGAGAATCGCCCCGGCGATGGCGATCCCGTATCCCTCAAGCGCCTTCATTTTGAAGGCGGCAACGATCATGAAGGGGCTCGGTTCCCGGGGCGGCTGAGGACAAAATCCGGCGTTGCAAGGCGGAGACGGTGTGCTTTCCTCCCCGCATGACCATCCGACTTTTTTTCTGGTCGCTGACCTCGGCGCTGGCGGGGTTTCTATTCGGGTTCGACACGGTCGTCATCTCGGGGGCGGAGCAGACGATTCAATCGCTGTGGGGTCTGAGTCCGGGCCTGCACGGGTTGGCGATGGGCTCGGCGCTGTATGGGACCGTGCTGGGATCGCTGCTCGGCGGCTGGCCCACCGACCGGTTCGGGCGCAAAACAACCCTGCTCTGGATCGGGGTGTTGTATTTTGTGTCGGCGGTATGGTCGGGGCTGGCCTCGGGGGTGTATGCGTTCATCCTGGCGCGCTTCATCGGCGGCTTGGGCGTCGGCATCTCCACGGTCGCCGCGCCGCTCTACATCTCCGAGATCGCCCCGGCGCAACACCGGGGGCGGCTGGCAGGCATGTTCCAGTTCAACATTGTGTTCGGGATTCTCGTGGCGTTCGTGTCCAATGCCCTGCTGGCGGGTGTCGGCGAGCATGCGTGGCGCTGGATGCTCGGGGTGGAGGCCTTTCCCGCGCTGGTGTACGCAGGCATGTGCTTCAGCCTGCCCGAAAGCCCCCGCTGGCTCATCGGCCGGAAAGGCAACCGGGCGGACGGCCTCCGGGTTCTGGGCCTCATCCGGCCCGGGTTGCCCGCGGCGGACCTGGCCGCCAAGGCCGACGAGATCGCCGCCGCGTCGAGCGCACAGAAATCGTCCGCGCGTTTTTGGACGCGGCGGCTGCGCCTGCCGATCCTGCTGGCGGTGCTGATCGCCTTTTTCAACCAGCTCTCGGGCATCAACGCGGTGCTCTATTTCGCGCCGCGGATTTTCGGCTTGACCGGTTCCGGGGCCGGGGATGCCCTGCTGCATTCGGTCGGCATCGGGGTGACCAACCTCGTGTTCACCTTTGTCGGGTTGTGGCTGATCGACCGGCTGGGGCGCCGCACGCTCCTCGTGCTCGGCTCCTGCGGCTACATCCTGTCGCTGGGCCTGTGCGCCTGGGCCTTCTTTCATTGGGCCCCGCAGTTCAAGGTGGCCTCGAGCGCCTGGGAACTCATCGGGCTGGCGACCCGCCTTGACCAGGCCGACCCGACCCGCCGCGCCAAGGTGCAACTGGACTTTGACCGCGCCCGCGAAACGCTCGCCGACGCCACGCGCGACGCGCGCTGGCCTTTGGGACGCGTGATCATTCCCGCCGAGGCCGCTCCTGCCCAGGCGGCCGCGATTGCCGAGGAATGCCTTGCCAGGGCGTCCCAGTCGGCCGGACCGGGCAGCGTCATGGTCCTGGTCTGCATCTTCGCCTTCATCGCGTCCCATGCCATCGGCCAGGGCGCCGTCATCTGGGTCTTCATCGCCGAAATCTTCCCGAACCGCCACCGCGCGGAAGGACAGGCCCTGGGAAGCTTCACCCACTGGATGTTCGCCGCGCTGCTGACCACGCTCTTTCCCAAGATGGTGACCGCGCTGGCGCCGGGCTGGGTGTTTCTGTTCTTCTGCGGCATGATGGGGCTCCAGTTGGTCTGGGTGACACTCATGGTCCCCGAAACCAAAGGCGTGCCGCTCGAGCAAATCCAGCGCCGGCTCCTGGGCGAGTCCGATCCCACAGCCGGGCCCGAGGACGGCCACCCGGCGCCGGCGCCGCGCGCCAGCGGAAAAGACCAACCCCCCGCCCAAGCCCCCTCCCTTCCCCCGCGTTGACCCATGCCTCCCGCCCGTCCCGATCCCAGCCGCCCGCGTCGATGAGCCTTCCATGATCCTCCCGCCCCATCGCCCGTGGCTCGCCTCGGTCGCCGCCGCGGTCATCCTCTCCCTGACGCCGCCCGTACCGGCCCAAATGCCGGACCCGCCGGGCCAGGCGGGCCCGGGTGCGGTTCCCCGAAACGAGGCCTACCTGTTTGCGCACATGCGGCATGGCGACTACTGGCGCCTGTATTACAGTGTCAGCCGGGACGGCCTGCACTGGACCCTCCTCAACGGCGGCAGGCGCGTCTTCGACGATTACCGCGGCCACCCCGACATCTGCCGAGGCCACGATGGGCGCTATTACCTGGTCGGCAACCGGGGCGACCGCCATCCCGACATCAACTTCTGGGTGTCCGACGACCTCATCGCCTGGCGCAACCACGGCAACTTCCGCCCGGACCTGTCGTGTGTGCCCGACTACCCCCGCGCCATCCCCACCATCGGCGCGCCCAAGTTGTTCCATGACACTTCGCGCGGCTGCTACCTGCTGACGTGGCACACCACCCACGATCTCGGCACAACCAGCCTCCCGGAACCGTATTGGGCAGGCCAACGCACCCTGTACACCACGTCCACCAATCTCAAAACCTTCTCCCACCCCCCCAGAAAGCTCTTTCCCTGGAACCTCGCCACCATCGACACCATCGTGCGCCGCGACCGCGGCCGCTATTACGCCGTCTTCAAGGACGAACGCTACCCCACCCTCGACTGGACCACCGGCAAAACCATCCGCATCAGCAGCGCCCCCGGCCTGCTCGGACCCTACAGCCAGCCCGGCCCCCCCGTCAGCCCAGGCTTCCGCGAAGCCCCAACCCTCATCCCCGCTCCCAATGGCAAGGCTTGGTACCTCTACTACGAACAATACCCGGGCGTCGCCTATGGACTCTCCATCGCCGCCACCCTCGACGGCCCCTGGTTCCAGGCCGCCGGCGGCACCGGGCACCGGGATTGGGACAAATACCACGTCCCCACCGGCGCCCGCCACGGCTCCATGATCGTCATCACCCGCCAACACTACGACGCCTTGATCGCCGCATTCGGCGGCCACACCCCGCCGTGACCCCACCGCGGCCCAGGCCGCCCAGAACCCATGGACACCGGCAACCAACAATGCGCCGGACCCCGCCCCGGCCAAATCGGGATTGCCAAGCCGCACGCCCGGTTTCCATTATTGCCCATGAACTTTCGCGACAAGCTGATCCCCTGGGAAGACCTCCCCCGCTGGCGCGCGGCCGTGCGGGCGCGCCGGGCCACGCTGGTCGCCACCAACGGATGCTTCGACCTGCTGCACGTCGGGCACGTCACCTACCTCGAAGCCGCCCGGAACCTGGGCGACGCCCTGCTGGTCGGATTAACCCGCGACCTCCATGTGCAGGCCTTGAAAGGACCCGGCCGGCCGGTCAACCCGGAACAAGACCGCGCTGCCGTCCTCGCCGCGCTCGCATGCGTGGACGGCGTCTGCATTTTCCCCGACCTCAACGCTCTCGGCTTTCTCGCCGCGGCCGAGCCGGACATCTATGCCAAAGGGGGCGATTACACCCTGGACACCCTCAACCAGGAGGAACGCCGGTTCATCGAAAGCCGCGGAGGCCGCATCGTCATCCTCCCCGGCGTGCCCTCCGCGTCCACCAGCGCAATCCTGGCGCGCATGGGGGCCAAACCCTGATTCCAATCAATCCCTGGACATGTTGTCGGTCCAGTCTTGAATGCCGATCCGCTCAATGGCCTCACGCTCCGCGTCCGGCCCGCAGCGGGGCTTGAACCAGGCATCCAAACCGCGCACCACGCAGTAATCGATCGGCGTCAGGTGTTCGGCGTCATCTCCGAAGCGGGTCTTCAACGCGACATCCAGCACGCGGCTCAGGCATTGCTGGATGGCCAGCCGGTGGCACTTCCGGAATGCGATGAGCTGCGCCGCACTAGGGACGGACTCCGGGAAGATCGCCCGGAGCAGCGGGTCCGGCCGGATCCAGTCCGCAACCTCCTCGGCACTTACCGCGCCTTTGGCACAGCCATACACCTCCAAAACCAGCAGCGATGCCGCCGCATACCCCTGGAAGTCCTTCCCCCGGCTCGGCCAGTCGATGTGCTCGACCGCTTCCGTCACCCACGCCATCAGCGCCTGGTCGCCCGTAAGCGCCCCCGACACCGGCATCACGTCGGTGTTCTCTTCAATGAGCCCGGCTCGATTCGGTCCCTGCATACGTTCCGTGCGTGCCGCCCGGCTACAAACCCCTTGCCCGCGCGGCTGCCCGAGAATGGCCCCACGCCCCCTGCGCCGCAACCCCAAACTGGTCATCCCGATACTCACCGTTGCGCAGCCATCACGTGCCTCGCATGCGCATCGGGGCCATCAACCCGGGACGAAACCCGGTCATGCCCTGACTTCTTCTCCTGAGACGCGCGTGCGCCACGGCGGGGCGCCGGCATAGCCAATCATGGGCGGTGCCGATGAAGGGAAGTTGGGGCTCGACGGAGTCTCGCCCTGCCACCCGCGTGTCGGAGCGCGGTCCTGCGCGATGCGGGGCCGCTGCACGCTTCGGGCCGCGCGGCTCAGGTTGCCGCCTGCCAGTCCAGGACTTTCAACCGGACGCTTGTGCTGCCCTGGTAGGCGTGAAGGTGCGGATGAAACGCCAAATCGAAGCGGCCCACAGGCAACGGGCCATCGCCGGCGTTCCAGAGCATGGCTTGGTGGGCGGTTCGGCCATCGGTCACATGCAGCCGGGCGTGTTTGCGGTCGGTGCCGATGCGTTGCAGCGGGCGCGCGTGGGCCAAGCGGCGGGCCACCACCTGCACCGGCGGATTGCCCACGCCGGTTTGCTGGAGCCGGTCCAGTTCGCGAACCCGCTCGAAGTCGAGTTCGCGCAAGGCGACGTCGGCATCGAGCCGCAGGGTGGGCTGGAGCAACTCGGGGCTCAGCGAGCGTCGGGCCAGGTCGTTGAGCCGGGTGCGGAACGCCTCCACCCGGTCCGGGCGGATGCTCACGCCCGCCGCCATGGCATGGCCGCCGTGGCGCACCAGCAGTTCGCCGCAGGCTCGCAACGCCGCCGCCAGGTCGAAGCCTTCGATGCTGCGCCCCGAGCCGCGCCACAAGGCGCCGTCGCCGCCCAGGATGATGGTGGGCCGGTAAAACTTCTGCAACACCCGCGAGGCGACAATCCCCACCACGCCGAGATGCCACGACGGCTGCCCTTCGACCACCACGTAATCGGTTAACGGATCGAAGCGGGCACTGACCGCGCCGACCACCTCGTCGGCGATGCCGCGCTCGATTGCCTGGCGCTCGCGGTTCTGCGCGTCCAGCTGGCGGGCCAGCGGCAGGGCCTCATCGAGGTTGCGCGCCAAC
This sequence comes from Verrucomicrobiota bacterium, assembly GCA_016935555.1. Lineage (GTDB taxonomy): Bacteria > Verrucomicrobiota > Verrucomicrobiia > Limisphaerales > JAFGQR01 > JAFGQR01. The sequence continues at coordinate 8,998 of JAFGQR010000129.1, read as the reverse complement.
AGCAGTTGCAGGGCTTGCAGCGCGTTCTCCAGCCGGCCGGCGGCGTTCAGACGCGGTCCGAGTTGAAAGCCGACCTCGTAGCCAGCCACGGGCCCTGTGATGTGGGCGACCTCCTTCAGCGCCACCAAGCCCGGCCGCGTCGTCCGGTTCAGCCATCCCAACCCCGTGTTCACCAAAATCCGATTCTCGCGCGTGACAGGCACGATGTCCGCAATCGTGCCCAGCGCCACCAAGTCCAGGAGCGGCCGCACATCGTAGTCGCCGGCGCCCGGCAGCCCGATCTGGCGGCCGTGCTTGACAAGCGCGTGCGCCAGCTTGAACGCCAGCCCGGCCGAACACAGTTCCCGGAACGACGGCGCGCCCGGAGGCGCGAGCTGGGGATTGACCAGGGCCACGGCGTCGGGAGCCGGGTCGAGGACCTGGTGATGATCGAGGACGATCACCTCCACGCGGCGCTGCCGGAGCCAGCCGATGGTGTCGACCGCTGTGGAACCGCAATCCACCGCCAACAGCAGGGTGGGGTTGAATCGGGCCAGGCAGTTCTCCACCCCCTCCCGGCTCAGCCCATATCCTTCGTCGAGACGGTGCGGCAAATAATAATCCACCTGCCACCCCAGCGCCGTGAGCACCTCGTGCAGCAGCGCGGTCGACGTCACCCCGTCCACGTCGTAGTCGCCAAAAATGACCAGGCGCTCCCGGTGCTGGCGGGCATGCACGAGACGCCTGACGGCCTTCTCCATGTGAGGCAGCAGAAACGGATCGGCAAGCTGCTGGAGGCGGGGGGAAAGAAACCGCTGGATCGGGTCGGGCTCGCTCAGTCCGCGGTTCAAGAGGCACTGGGCCAGCAACGGCGACACGCCGAGCGTCCTGGCCAGCAAGCCCGCCAAAGCCGGCTGCGGCGGGGCGAGGGACCAGCGGTATTTCATGGCTAAGGCTTCACCTCGACACGAAACCAGCGTGTGGCCCCCGTCACGGCCGGGGCAACCGTCACCGTCACATTGCCGGACACCGCCCGCTGCCAGTCGGCCGCCACCTGCCACGTCGCCGCGTCGGCACTCGCCAGCACCCGGTAGGCCCGCCCCGGAACCGCCGCCCAATCCAGTTGCACCTGCCCGCCGGCAAGCGCCAGCGGCATCGCCAGCTCCAGGCGCGAGGCGGCCGCGTTCGGATCCGTGCCCGCGATGAATTCCCCAAGATCCGGAAACCCGTCGTCATCGGTGTCGGTGGCGGCGTCACGCCACGGCGACACCTCGCCAAACTGCGCCTGCTCCCAGGCGTCGGACATGCCGTTGCCGTTCGTGTCATCGAAGCCGTAGACCGCTTGAAAAAGCAGGGTGCCCCCGGCGACCAGGGTGTTGGTCTGCGGAGCCGGGGTCAGATAATAAGGCACGCTGTCGAAGCTGACGCGGTAGGTGCCGGCGGGCAGGGCGGTGAAGGTGACGTCCCAGCCCTGGCCGGTGCGCGATGCCGGACCGGTGAGGGTGAATCCGGCCTGGCACAGGTTGTTTGTGACGCGGACGGAGCCGGTGGTGATCTGGACGGCGCTGACCGAGATGTCGTCGAGCAGCCATCCCGAGGGCCGGCTGTCTTCGAGGAAGAGGTTCAGGAAATAGTAGTGCCACGCCAGGAACACCACGTTGCCCACATACGGCGTGAGGTCCACGCGGTTGCTCGTCCAGCCGGGTTCCCAGTCGGCGTAGTCGATCGCGGCTGCGGGCGCATAGAGCAGGTTGGTGTAAATCAGCAGCTCGCCCCCTTCAATGGCATCGAGGTTTTGGATGCTGGTGAAATCGTAGCCGTGCCAGAACTGCAGCGCGGCTTGGCTCGCCCCGCTCAGGTCCACCGCCGGGCTGAACAGCCAGGTCTCGCAATACTCGACGCCCTCCTTGCGCAGATTGGTCCCCCAGGCATTCGGAGCCGAATGCGCCTGTGCGGCCAGGGCATTGGCCGGGGCGCCCAGTTCCCACGAGCGCTCGCTCATGTCGCCACCGAGGACCGACCAGTCGCCCGCGCCCCCCTCGAGGGTGTCGACCCAGGGTGTCGCGAGCGGACGCAGGGTGCGGAACGAGTAGAAGGCGCCGTGGTTATCGTCGACGGTGGTGTTGCCGGCCTCGTCGCGGCTGACCACCTGGTAATAGTAATTGCGATCGGGCAACAGGCCCGTCAGCAACAGCTCCTGGCTGGTGCGCAGGCGGGCGTTGTAGGCCGTGCGATTGATCGGCAAGGGCATCGAATCCCCAAACTGCACCAGCGCGTCGCTCGCCTCCGACGTCTCCCATCGCACATACGCCGCCATGTAATCCGCTTCCGCCGCCACTTGCGAAATCCCCGGCGCCAGGGTGTCCACCGGCACCGACGCCTCCACCCCCTGCCCGGCCGAGACATCCCAATACTCAAACCATAACCGGTCGCCCCCCTGCGCCCGAAGCCGCCCCGTCGCGGGCGGGCTCGTCACGGGCACGAGCGGCATTGTCCCTCGAAACATGCCGGGGCGCGTTGTTTCCAGCAGCACCAGCAACTGCCCGCCGGGCTCAGTGGTGCTGTGGGCCGTCACCGTCGCTTGTCCCGCCCCCGCCAGGTCCGAGTCTGCCAGTTCGAGGGTGACCAGGCTGGGCAGCGTATACGCGCCGCGGTCCAGGGTCAGGCTGCCTTTCCCTTTCATTCCCGGCGCCAGGAACTCCAAGACGCGCTCCAGCAGGCCGGCCCGCGTGTTCGGCGGTGCGCCGTCAACAATGGCGTCAAACGGGAATGCCAGGAACACCAGCCGCCACGGGCTGTCCACACCCGTTCGCGGGTAGCGCAGTCCGGCAAACTCGCTGGACATCTGGTCCACGAAAATGCCGGCCGCGTTGGTGCCCGGCGTGATCGTGTCGCTCAGATCCCAGTCCAGGTAATCCGTCGAGTAGTCGAGAGTCAACGAGAGCCCGCCGGCCACCGGGTCGCCGGTCACCCCGGTGACGGCTCCGACGCCGGGATCGGTGAGGAAGTCGGGGACCTGGAGGATCTCATGCCGAAAATCCGATGCGCCGTCGTCGTCGAGGCGGGTGAGGACCTCCATGGAGGCGACGAAGAGCGAGCCGCCGCCGTCAAGGTAGGTGCGCAGTGCCGCACGCTCCTCGAAGGTCCACGTGGGATCGGCGAAGCTGATTTCCGGCAGCCGCCAGATGACGACGCGGTAGGGGGCCAGATCTTCGGCCGCTGGCGAGCCGAGGGAGTCGATGGACCACACCTGGTAATCCACGGCGATTTCGTCGAGCGGGTCAGTGTATTTGTAGAGCGGCGGCTCGAACAAATCCCCCCCGGGCAGGATGCCGTCCACGAGCAGCACGGCGGGGGCGGTGGGTGCCACGAAGGTGAACAGCGCGCCGCCGTTGGTATGGGTGGCAGTGTTGCCGGCCCGATCGCTGGACGACACGGCATAGTAGTAGGTTTGCCCGGCGACCAGGTTCGCCAGAGCCACGTCGTGCGAGGTCGAAAACAGTCTGTTGCTCCGGACCTGCCCCAGCGCCGGCGTCGTGCCGAACAGCACCCGGCTGTCGCCCGGTTCATCCGTCTCCCACGACACCGCGATGCGGCCGAAGCGGTCGCTTGCGGCGACCTGGGTGATGAGGGGCGGTTGCAGGTCGGCGCGCGCCGTGGCCAGGCGTGTCTGGCCGCTGGAGGCGTCGTCGTAGCGGGCCGTGATGGTGTTGTCGTGGGCGACCTGGAGTTGGCCGTCGGCGGCTGCGGTGCCAGGGGCGGTATGGAGGCTGTTGGTGAACAACGCCGTGGCGCCCACCTGTGTCAGCCGGAGCAGCTCACCCCCCGGCTCGGCGCCGCTCGAGAGCCGCACCTCGAGAGACGGGCTGTTGGTGCTGTCCGGATCCAACACGATGACGCGGATCAGGTCCGGGGCGCGATATTCCGAGCGATCCAGGAACAGCGCCGAGGCGCCCGGCGGCAGAAACCGCCCCGACACCACCAGCGCGAAATCCTGGTCCACGGCCGGCGTGTCGCGGCGGGCGTCTTCGGCGACGTTGCGGGCGCGGACATGGACGAGGTATGGGCCGGGGGCGGGTGCGGCGAGGTGAACCGCTTCGATGTTATTGAGGGGATCGGCGCCGGGGGCATTGGGGATGGATTCGCCGGCTTCGAATTGGTTGCCGCGATAGAGGGTGCCGTCGGGGCCGGTGACTTCGAGGTCGAGGTCATTGACCAGCGCGGGGACGGCGTTGGGCAGGGCGGGTTCGTCGGTGTACGCGAGCGTGATGCGCAGCGGCTCGTCGGAGCCGGCGATGACGACGCGCTGTTCGGCGGCCTGGCCGGTGCTTAGGAGAACCGATTGATCCACAAATTCGTAGTTGCGCCCCGAACCGATCAGACGTGTCAGATCCATCCGCCCCCAGCCTTCGTCCCGGTTCGGAATCGGCGTGGTGCCGCTTTCATCATCCATGTCCGCTGCGGCGTTGATCAGGGCGGCTTTGACCAGCGCGGGCGAGGGCGTGGCGCCGTGGGATTCCCGGTAATACTGCACGAACACCGCCGCGCCGCCCGACACGGCGGGGCCGGCCTGGCTGGTGCCCCCCTGATAAAGGTAATTCTCCGAGATGGGCGCCCAGGCGTTCTCGTCGCCGGCCGACGCCGATTTCAGCGATGCGATCCATGTGCCCGGGGCCACCAGGTCCGGCTTGATCCGCCCGTCCTCGCACGGGCCACGGCTCGAAAAATCCGCCATGGCATCCTGTCCTTCCTCATAGAGGTAGAAGTCGAACCGGTCGTTCTGCGAGGCGCCGGTGGCGATGACATTTTTGGCAACCGCGGGGCTGCCGACGGTCTGGCGGCCGGGTCCGGCGTTGCCGGCTGAGAACTCGAGGATGTACGGCTGGTCGCCGGGCGCGTGGCTGTCGGCGTCGCGGACGAGGGCATCGAACTCGGCGGCGCTCAGGTCGTAGCGGCCCTGCGTATCGTCGCCCCAGCTGTTCGAGCCGATGTCCGCCCCGGCGGACTTGGCGTCGCGGGTCAGGGTCTCAAACGTGGGCGGGGCCTCGTAATTGCCGATGCCGTCGAAGATGCGCTGGGCGACGAGGGTTGCGCCGGGGGCGACGCCCAGTCCGTAGAGCGCGCCGTCGTCGTCGGTCTCTCCCACCGCGCCGTTGCCCGCGACGATTCCGGCGACGTGGGTGCCGTGGCTGTGTTCGTCGGCGGCATCCGTCAGGGTGCCGTAGTGGAAGAACGCGGCGACGCGGCCGAACAAGTCGGGGTGCATCGTTGCCGCATCCCCGTTGTGCAGGCCGCTGTCGGCAACCGCCACCGTCACCCCCGACCCGTCATACCCCAGCGCCTGCATCGCCGTCGCGTGCCCGCCGCCGTCGCCGGCGACGATCTTGGACGCCACCTCGTCGTACAGCTTGAACCGGGGTGCGGGTTCGATCCACAGCACCGCCGGCGATTCGGCCAATGCCGCCAGCCGCTCCCGCGCGACACTGCCGCGCATCACCGTCCCGAACCGGTAGGACGCCGCCTGGTCCACCCGCCGCAACGCGCGCCGCGCCGCAATCGCCTCGCCGGCAGCCGCACCCGGCGCCAGCAGCAGACTGACCGCCACCTCCTCGCCGCCCCCCGCCCCCGGCCCAGGCACAAGACCGGACAGCGCCGGGTGAAGTCTTAAGTCGCGCGAATACACCCCCGCCCAGCGCACGCCCGGCACCGCCCGCAGCTGGCTCAGGGCCACCGAGCGCGTGCGGGCGATGAAGGCGTCCTCGGGAACATAGCGGACCAGTTCGACACCCAAGCCCCGCAACGCATGGCGCAATTCCGGCGTCACAGGATCGGTGAATTGAATCAGAAACAACCCCGCAAACTGCCGGTCCTCGCCGGCTGCCGCACCTGTGGCGGCGGCGGCGCCGGCGGGTGAGATCGGTGCAGTGGAAACGACGGCATGACGCAGCCGGATGGGTTTATCCGGAGCGGCTGTGGCGCCCGAAGCCAGGCAGAGCACCGTGCCCAAGATGCTCCACGAGACGGTGTTTGGGATCGCTTGCACTGCCCTAACTTAATGGCAACACCCTCTTTTCTCAAGCGCGCCTTGCGCGGCGCCCGCCCTGGGACCCGGCTGGGGCTGCCGTCCACGGCGCCGTTCGCCGAAGTGACGGGGGGGCAACAGCCCCAAGCGGCAGCAGAACATGGGTCCGGAGACGGAACTCGGGATTGCAGGTGATGGGATCCTTCGTTAGCGTGGGCGCATGGATGACACGATTTCCTCCGGATTTCCGGCCTTGCGACTGCGCCGGCTGCGCCAGTCTCCGGCGTTGCGGGATTTGGTGCGGGAGACGCACCTGCGGGCGGACCAACTGGTGTTGCCGCTGTTTGCGCGTCCGGGCCGGCGGGTGCGGATTCCGGTGAAGGCGATGCCCGGGGTGTGGCAGTTGTCGCCGGACGAGGTGGTGCGGGCAGCGGCGCAGGCGCAGGAGGCGGGGGTGCCGGCGGTGTTGTTGTTTGGGATTCCGGAGCGCAAGGACACCAGGGCGTCTGGGGCGTATGCGCGCCGGGGGATTGTGCAGCAGACGGTGCGGCAGTTGAAGCGGGAGGTCCCGGGGCTGCTGGTGATCACGGATGTGTGCCTGTGCGAGTATATGAGCCACGGACATTGCGGGGTGGTGCGGCGGGACCGCCACGGCGCGCGGGTGTTGAACGATCCCACCCTGCCCCTCCTCGCGCAAACCGCCCTGAGCCACGCCGAAGCCGGCGCCGACCTCGTCGCCCCAAGCGACATGATGGACGGCCGCGTGCGCGCCATCCGCCAGCGCCTCGACACGGCAGGCTTCGCTGAAACCCCCATCCTCGCCTACGCCGCAAAATTCGCGTCGGCGTTTTACGGGCCGTTCCGCGAAGCGGCGGAGTCGGCGCCGCGGTTTGGGGATCGGCGAAGCTACCAGATGGACCCGGCCAACGGTTTGGAGGCGTTGCGGGAAGTGGCGTTGGACATCCAGGAAGGAGCCGACATCGTCATGGTCAAACCCGCGCTTGCGTACCTGGATATCATCCACCGGGTGAAAACCCAGTTCGGGTATCCGACGGCGGCGTATGCGGTAAGCGGCGAATACGCGATGATCAAGGCGGCGGCGGCGCAGGGCTGGATCGACGAGCGGGCGATCACCCTCGAAAGCCTGCTGGCGATGCGCCGGGCGGGCGCGGACGTGCTGATCACCTACGCCGCCGTCGAGGTGGCGCGATGGTTGAAGACCGGATAGACCCGACAGAAGGGCTGCTTCCCCGTCTTCACCATCCCCGCGGTGCCCGGCACCCCCTCAGGACCGCTTCACGGCCCGCCAACACCAGGCCGCCGAATTCCCTCACCGCGCCGGCAACGATGCCCCCCTTGAACTCCGCCCGCGGTCGGGACGACGCGCCGGGGACGCCGCCGGGAGCGGGCATTCGACGAACCGGCGTTGGATGTGATTGTCTTCCGCCACGCAAACGAAGAAGCCGCGTTCTTGGGTGCCGTCGTGGTTGGAACGTTTGAGGGCGCAGCATTTGTTGGTGGTGAGGGTGACGGCGCCGGCGTGGCGTTCGGTGAAGCCATGGAAGTGCCCGCTGAACACGGCGCGCAGGTTGACGTTGCGGAACCGTTCCAGGAGAGCCTCGGCATTGATCGGCCGGTACCGGACCTTGGCACCGAGGGGGAAGTGGGTGAAGACGACCGTGGGCTTGGCGCGATCGAGTTTGGCCAAATGATCGTCCACCCACCGCAGCGTGTGGGATTGGATGGTGGTGTTCTGATAGAAAATGCCCTCGGTGGTGTCCAAACCCACAAACTGCCAGCCCCCATGCTCAAACGCGTAATTGAGGCGCCGGGGAAATAATTTCATGTAGGCCGCGCGATCCCCGGGCGAGTAGGACCATGCGCCAAGCGAACGGCTGCGGCCCGGCGCGGCGCGACGCGCATCCCGGGGCGCACGCAGCGACCGGCGCTCGGGCTCACGGACGAAGCCGTCGCTGCCGGCGCGGTAGTCGTGGTTGCCGATCTGCACGAACGTCGGCACGCCCAACCCCGCAAAGATGTCCCGCACCGCCGCCAAATCGTCCCGCCGACCGTATTCGGTCAGGTCGCCAGCCAACAGACAAAACTCGGGGCGTTCCCGACGCATCAGGCGGACGGCGCCTTCGAGCCAGGCGCCGCACGCCTCGCTCATGTAGTGGGTGTCGTTGACAACAACAAAGCGGAACGGGCGCGAACCGGTTTTGGCGCGGGCATGAAGGGCGCCGGGCCAGAGGCCGAGGGCCAGGAGGGTGCCCGCGCCGAGCCGTTTGAGGGCGGCGCGGCGGGTCAGGGCCTGCTGCCACAAAAGGGTCTCGCCGCGGGCGGTCGTGGGGGAACCGGGGCGATGGCTCATGGGGTCAGGGCTGGCTGCGGACGGCGATGCGATAGAATCGGCTGCCGTGGGCGCCGGCATTGGGATCGACCACGTCGACGGCATGGGGGTCGGGCTGGGGCAGCACCTCTTCCAGCTCAAGCCACTCGCCCGTGACGAGACTGGCGCGATACAATATCGTGTAGCCCACATTCGCCATCGCCTCGAACTGGACGCGGGCGCCCCCGCCCCCGGCGTTCAGAAGCGTCACTTGGAGCACGCTGCCCGGGTCGCGCGGATCCGTGCCGCTGACGGACTCCTCCCAGTTGGAGCGGCCGTCGCCGTCGGGATCCAGGTCGCGGTCGGCGGCGCTGTACGGATCGAGACCGTGCGCCAGTTCCCAGGCGTCGGGCATGCCGTCGCCGTCATGGTCGCCTGCGAGCACGGTAAGCGTGGCGACGTGGCTGGTGGCCGTGCCGAGGTGGTTTGAGGCGACGGCGAAGTAATCGCCTGCGCTTGGGGCCTGGAGATCGGAGAGTTCGAGCGTGGCGTTGGTGGCGTCGGGGACGGCGTTGGTGCCATTGAAATACCATTGATAACCGATGGGATCCGTGCCGCGCGCCTCGCTGGACAACAGCACGTTGGTGCCCACGGCGGCTTGTTGGCTC